>NZ_DCBW01000016.1:0-59199 GCF_002313585.1 Microbacterium sp. UBA1097
CAACAACGTCCCTGGACATCACACTTAGGCGCGCCCGCGCAGCACCGCCTGCTTGACCTCAGCGATCGCCTTGGTGACCTCGATGCCGCGGGGGCAGGCCTCCGTGCAGTTGAAGGTCGTGCGGCAGCGCCACACGCCTTCCTTGTCGTTGAGGATGTTCAGGCGCACATCGGCGGCGTCGTCGCGCGAATCGAAGATGAAGCGGTGCGCGTTGACGATCGCGGCGGGCCCGAAGTACTGGCCGTCGGTCCAGAAGACGGGGCACGACGAGGTGCAGGCTGCGCACAGGATGCACTTGGTCGTGTCGTCGAAGATCTCGCGGTTGGCGATCGACTGGATGCGCTCCTTGCCGGGCTCCGGCGCAGAGTTCGAGATGAGGAACGGCTGCACCTCACGGTACGACGCGAAGAAGGGCTCCATGTCGACGATGAGGTCCTTTTCCAGCGGCAGACCCTTAATGGCCTCGACGTAGATGGGCTTGGAGATGTCGAGGTCCTTGATGAGGGTCTTGCACGCCAGACGATTACGCCCGTTGATGCGCATCGCATCCGACCCGCAGATACCGTGCGCGCAGGAGCGGCGGAAGCTCAGTGACCCGTCGACCTCCCACTTTATCTTGTGGAGGGCGTCAAGCACGCGGTCAGTCGAGTACAGCTCGACGTCGTAGTCGACCCAGCGCGGCTCGGAATCCACCTCAGGGTCGAAGCGGCGGATGATGAAGGTCACCAGGAACGACTGGATGCCGGTGGGCTCGGGGGACTGCTCGATGTCGCCCTGCTCATCGGTGGCGGCATCCGTGGAGACAAGCGTCGCGCTCATCGTCAGTACTTCCTCTCCATCGGCTGGTAGCGAGTGATGACCACGGGCTTCCAGTCGAGGCGGATGTGGTCATCCGCGACCGACGAGTGGGGGTCGCCCGTGAGGTAAGCCATCGTGTGCTGCATGTAGTTCTCGTCATCGCGCTTGGGGTAGTCGTCGCGCATGTGGCCCCCGCGGCTTTCGAGCCGGTTGCGGGCAGTGACGACAACGACCTCGGCGATGTCGAGCAGGAATCCGAGCTCGACAGCCTCGAGCAGGTCGGTGTTGAACCTCTTGCCCTTGTCGTCGACATGGATGTTGAGGTACCGAGCACGCAGCTCCTCGATGACGCCGAGAACGTGCTTCAGGGACTCCTCGGTGCGGAACACCTGGGCTCCCTTGTCCATCTCGTCCTGCAGCTTCTTGCGGAGGACCGCGATGCGCTCCCCGCCGGGGTTGTTGCGCAGGCCCTCGATCATCTCGCGGACGCCTGCCGCGGGGTCTTCGGGGAGGTCGACGAACTCGGCGGTCTTCACGTACTCGACCGCGTACCGGCCGGCGCGCTTGCCGAAGACGTTGATGTCCAGGAGGGAGTTCGTTCCGAGGCGGTTCGAGCCGTGCACGGAGACGCAGGCGCACTCACCGGCCGCGTACAGACCCGGCACGACTGTCTCGTTGTCTGCGAGCACCTCGGCCTTGATGTTGGTGGGGATGCCGCCCATCGCGTAGTGCGCGGTCGGCATCACCGGCACCGGTTCGACGACGGGGTCGACTCCCAGGTAGGTACGAGCAAACTCGGTGATGTCGGGGAGCTTGGTCTCGAGCACCTCGGCACCGAGGTGCGTGCAGTCCAGGAGCACGTAGTCACGGTGGGGGCCGGCGCCGCGACCTTCGGCGACCTCCTGCTGCATGCAGCGGCTGACGATGTCGCGAGGAGCGAGGTCCTTGATCGTGGGGGCGTAGCGCTCCATGAAGCGTTCACCGCTCGCGTTACGCAGGATGGCTCCTTCGCCGCGAGCGCCCTCGGTGAGCAGGATGCCGAGTCCGGCCAGGCCCGTCGGGTGGAACTGGAAGAACTCCATGTCCTCCAGCGGCAGTCCCTTGCGCCAGACGATTCCGACGCCGTCACCGGTAAGGGTGTGGGCGTTGGAGGTCGTCTTGTAGATCTTGCCGAAGCCGCCGGTCGCGAAGATCACTGCCTTGGACTGGAAGACGTGCAGGTCGCCCGTGGCCAGTTCGTAGGCCACGACGCCCGCGACCTGGGTCTTGCCCTCGGCATCCTTCACCGTGATGAGGTCGAGCACGTAGAACTCGTTGAAGAAGTTGATGCCGAGCTTGACGCAGTTCTGGAACAGCGTCTGCAGGATCATGTGCCCGGTGCGGTCGGCGGCGTAGCAGGCGCGACGGACAGGGCTCTTGCCGTGGTCGGCGGTGTGACCGCCGAAGCGACGCTGGTCGATCTTTCCGTCCGGGGTGCGGTTGAAGGGCAGACCCATGTTCTCGAGGTCGATGACCGCGTCGATGGCTTCTTTCGCCAAGATCTCGGCAGCATCCTGGTCGACGAGGTAGTCGCCACCCTTGACGGTGTCGAAGGTGTGCCACTCCCACGAGTCCTCTTCGACGTTCGCGAGGGCAGCTGCCATGCCGCCCTGGGCCGCGCCGGTGTGGGACCGGGTCGGGTAGAGCTTGGAGATCACCGCGGTCTTCGCGCCGGGGCCTGCCTCGATGGCCGCGCGCATGCCGGCGCCGCCGGCGCCGACGATCACGATGTCGAACTGGTGGTAATGGACGCCGTCCTTGACGACGCTTTCGGCGCTCTGAGTAGTCACGGGTGCTGTGCTTTCGATGTCAGGTGAGCGGCAGGATTACGAGGCACACAGGCCGATGATCGTGTCGGACGCGGTAGCCGGGTCGAACCCGAGGCAGGGGTCGAAGGTGAAGACCACCAGGGTGCCGAGCAGGATCAGAAGCGCCGCGGTGACCCAGATCGCCGTGACGAGCACGGTGCGGGTCTTGGCGTGAGTCACGTAGTCGTTGGTGATGGTGCGCATACCGTTGGCGCCGTGGATCAGCGCGAGCCACAGCATCAGGACGTCCCACCACTGCCAGAACGGGTTGGTGAGCTTTCCGGCAACGAAGGCGAAGTCGATCGCCTGGATGCCGTCGCCCACCATGAGGTTGACGAAGAGGTGCCCGAAGATCAGGACCACGAGCACCATGCCGGATGCTCGCATGTAGACCCAGCCCCACTTCTCGAGGTTGACGCCGCGGCGGCGCGGGGTGCTGTGGGAGGCGCGGGGTTCGGCGATCGCAGGAGCGCTCATCAGTGACCGCCTCCCATCGAGCTGAAGACATTGATGAGGTGACGGGGGGTGAACCCGATCATCGTCACCGCCCAGACGCCGAGGACGATCCACCAGAGCTGACGCTGGTAGCGCGCACCCTTGGACCAGAAATCCACGATGATGATGCGCAGGCCGTTGTAGGCGTGATAGGCGATCGCGCCGACCAGGAACACCTCGCCGATGCCCATGATCGGGTTCTTGTAGGTGCCGATCACCGCGTTGTAGGCCTCGGGGGAGACCCGAATGAGCGCGGTGTCGAGGATATGGACGAGAAGGAAGAAGAAGATGGCGACGCCGGTGATGCGATGAAGAACCCACGACCACATGCCCTCGTGGCCGCGGTATAGCGTTCCACGAGGGGTCTTGGAGGTGGTTTCGGATACCGACGGTGTGACGCGTGCTGGTGCAGACACGGTCGTCCTCCCTGGATCGAACACGAGCGGGGCGGTCAGTGCCCCAACGGGAACCTGGCGCAGGTCCCTCGGCGTCACTCGGGCGCGAGTCCCATCCTATTGCGCCCGCAGCGGGCGCGGCTCTTAGGCCACCCTTAGTTCGGGGGTACTGCTGTCGCGTGCTGTCACTTCGCGGACACGTGCTCGAAAGGCCGCCCCAGTAGCCTGGGGGCATGTCTCAGAAGATCTCCGACTTCTATGCCGTCATCCCCGCGGGCGGCATCGGCAGCCGGCTCTGGCCGCTCTCGCGCGCCGACGCCCCGAAGTTCCTGCACGACCTCACCGGATCCGGGCACTCCCTGCTCCGTGACACCTGGGATCGGCTCGAACCTCTGGCAGGAAGCGAGCGCATCGCCGTGGTCACCGGGCGCGCGCACCGCGCAGCCGTCGAGGCCCAGTTGCCCGGCGTCCCCGACCGCAACGTCTTCCTCGAATCGGAGCCCCGCGACTCGACGGCGGCGATCGGCCTGGCGGCTGCCGTGCTCGTGCGCCGTGAACCCGACGTCATCATCGGATCCTTTGCGGCCGACCACGTCATCCGGCCTCCGCACCTCTTCCAGTGGGCGGTGCAGCAGGCCGTCGCGGTGGCGCGGCAGGGATACATCAGCACGATCGGCATCCAGCCCTCCGAGCCCTCGGTCGGTTTCGGCTACATCAAGAAGGCCGACGAACTTCTCGTGGACGGCGCACCGGAGGCTGCCACCGTCGAGCGATTCGTAGAGAAGCCCGACCTCGAGACGGCCCGGGCCTATTTCGCCGACCGCTCGTACCTCTGGAACGCGGGGATGTTCATCTCTCGCGCCGACGTGCTGCTTGCTGAGATCGAGGCGAACAACCCCGAACTTCACGCCGGGCTGGTGGAACTCGCCGAGGCCTGGGACGACCGCGACCGTCGGGGGCCGGTCGTCGACCGGGTCTGGCCCGCCCTGACCAAGATCGCGATTGACTACTCGGTCGCCGAGCCCGCCGCCGAGAAGGGCAAGCTCGCTGTGATCCCTGGTCACTTCGACTGGGATGACGTCGGCGACTTCGCGAGCCTGGCAAAGCTCAACTCCCACGGCCGCAAGAACGACCTCGCCATCCTCGGCGAGAATGCCCGCATCCTCTCTGACGCCTCCAGCGGCATCGTCGTGTCGCAGACATCGCGGGTGATCAGCCTCATCGGTGTGCAGGACATCGTCGTCGTCGACACTCCGGATGCTCTCCTGGTGACCACGAGCGAGCACGCGCAGCGGGTGAAGGGTGTCGTCGACGCGCTCAAGCTCGGCGGTCGCGGCGACGTCCTCTGACATACCTGAGCCCCGGCGCGAGCAGTTTGCGTGACGACTCTATTGCGGGTTTGTAACCATTGCTCAGTGGCGGCTGTCTGGAGCATGCATCGTGGCGATTCGCTAGGTAGATTCTCCAGATGCACCCGCCGTCTGGGCGGGCCCTTCACCTGGAGGCACAGTTGACCATTTCCACCCGTAAGCGCGTGCTCGGCGGCCTCGTTGCCGCAAGCATGTTCGTTGCACTCGCCGGCTGCGCGTCGGCCCCCACTGACACGGAGACCACGTCATCCGCCGGCGGCGACGTCGTCGAAGGCTTCATGCCGTGCCTGATCTCGGACGCCGGTGGCTGGAACGACAAGTCGTTTAACCAGTCGGCCAAGGAAGGCATGGACCGTGCCGTCGCCGAGCTCGGCGTCGAGGCCCTCGAACTCGAGTCGACCTCTGAGAACGACTACGCGCCCAACATGGAGACCGCTGTCTCCGAGGGCTGCACCCTGATCGTGTCGGTCGGCTTCAACCTCTCCGCCGCGACGGTCGAGTCGGCGCTGGCCAACCCCGAGGTCGATTACGCGATCATCGACGACTGGGCCGACAACGACTTCGATGGCACCACGGATGCCCCGAACGTCAAGCCGCTCGTCTTCGACACCGCGCAGGCTGCCTACCTCGGTGGCTACGCGGCCGCTGCGTGGTCTGCCGAGGCGGGCGTGAACAAGGTCGGCACCTTCGGCGGGATGCAGATCCCGTCGGTCGCGGTCTTCATGGACGGCTACCAGCTGGGCGTCGAGAAGTACAACGAGGACAAGGGCGCGAGCGTCGAGGTCGTCGGGTGGGACACCACGACCCAGGAAGGCTCGTTCACCGGTGGCTTCGAGGCGAACGACACTGCGAAGCAGACGGCACAGGGCGTGCTCGACCAGGGCGTCGACGTGATCCTGCCAGTCGGTGGCCCGATCTACCAGAGCGCCGCCGCGGCGATCGCCGACAGCGGCAAAGACACGCTCATGCTCGGTGTCGACAGTGACCTCGCCGTCGCCGACGACTCCGTCGCTGGCATCACGCTCGTCTCGATCATGAAGGCGATCGACGTCGCGGTCTACGACGCGACGATCGCGGCCGCCATGGGCGAGTTCGAGGTCGAGCCCTACGTGGGCACGCTGGAGAACGAGGGTGTCAAGCTCTCGAGCTTCCACGACTTCGAATCGCAGCTGCCCGCAGGCCTGCTTGACGAGTTGGCTGCCTTGCAGGAGCAGATCATCTCTGGCGACATCGTCGTCGACTCGCCCAACTCCCCGTGAGTTCGCACCACTGAGTTCCCCGTTCGGGGCGAGCAGCGCTGAGGCGCTGTTCGCCCCGAACCCATTTCCGGGCGCGCTGCTCTCGCGCACCGCGTCGGCTGAGTAGGGTGCAGATATGAAGCTTGAGCTCCGAGGAATCACCAAACGGTTCGGAAGCCTCGTCGCCAATGACCGCATCGACCTCGTCGTTGAGCCGGGACAGATCCATGCGCTTTTGGGCGAGAACGGCGCCGGTAAGTCGACCCTGATGAACGTCCTCTACGGGCTCTATCAGGCCGACGAGGGCGAGATCCTGCTCGATGGCGCCCCGCGGCGGTTCCGCGGTCCGGGCGATGCCATGGCGGCGGGAATCGGCATGGTGCACCAGCATTTCATGCTCGTCCCCGTCTTCACCGTCGCCGAGAACGTGATGCTCGGCCACGAAGAAACCACATTCGGCGGGATGCTCGACCTGTCGAGGGCGCGCGACCACGTGCGCGCGGTTGCCGAGAGGTTCGGCTTCGACATCGATCCGGATGCCGTCGTCGGCGATTTGCCGGTGGGAGTGCAGCAGCGCGTCGAGATCATCAAGGCTCTCTCGCGAGACGCCCAGGTTCTCGTCTTCGACGAGCCGACGGCAGTGCTTACCCCCCAAGAGACCGACGAGCTGATGGCCATCATGCGTCAGCTGCGGGACGAGGGCACCGCAATCGTTTTCATCACGCACAAGCTGCGTGAGGTGCGCGAGGTGGCCGACGCCATTACCGTCATCCGGCTTGGTCGTGTCGTCGGCGAAGCGGAACCCACCGCGACCAACGAGGAACTCGCATCGATGATGGTGGGCCGGGCCGTCGAGCTCACGGTGCACAAGGCGCCGGCCCGGCCGGGTGAGGGGGGACTGGCGGTCCGGGACCTTCGCGTGATCACGTCGCACGGCGCCATCGTCGTCGACGACGTGTCGTTCGACGTGCACCCCGGGGAAGTCCTCGCCATCGCCGGAGTGCAGGGCAACGGGCAGACCGAGCTCGTCGAGGCGATCATGGGACTCGCCGCGCGCGTCGAGGGGTCGATTCGACTCGACAGTGTCGAGCTGACGGGCAAGAGCGTTCACGCCATCCTCGATGCCGGCGTCGGTTTCGTGCCCGAAGACCGCACGGTGGACGGCCTCGTCGGGCCGTTCTCGGTTGCAGAGAACCTCATCCTGGACCGCACCTCCGATCCCGAGTTCGTTCGGTTTGGAACGGTCCGGGCGGCGGAGCGCGACCGCTTCGCCCGCGATCGCATCCACGAGTACGACATCCGTACGCAGGGAGCCGAAGCGCCCGCGCGTACGCTGTCGGGCGGGAACCAGCAGAAGGTGGTGATCGCCCGCGAGTTGAGCAGGCCGCTGCGTCTGCTCATCGCGGCGCAACCCACGCGCGGCGTCGACGTCGGGTCGATCGAGTTCATCCACAAACGGGTCATCGAGACCCGCGACAGTGGTGTCCCCGTCGTGGTCGTGTCGACCGAGCTCGACGAGGTCGTCGCGCTCGCCGACCGCATCGCCGTCATGTACCGAGGCAAGCTGATGGCCATCGTTTCCGCCGATACCCCCCGAAGCCGGCTCGGTCTGCTCATGGCCGGGGTCGCCGATTCCGAAGGGACAGCAGCATGAGTGGTGCCACACCGGGTGCCGAGGATTCCACGAAGGGTCTGCCTCCCGAGCAGCTCCCGCACCTTACGGGGCCCCTCGTGGACCCGCAGCCCGCGCCGCCGCGCGTGAACGCGTTCCTGACCGACCTGCTTCGCGGCAACGCCGTCATGACCATCCTCGCGATCGTGCTGTCGATGATCGTCGGGGGAGTGCTGATCGCCTTCACCAACGAAGACGTGCAGGCGGCATCCGCCTACTTCTTCGCCCGTCCCGGCGACACTGTCGTCGCCGTGTGGAACGCAGTGGTGGGCGGATACGACGCGCTTCTGCGCGGCGCCGTGTTCAACTACCGCGCTGATGATTTCGCGACCCAGATTCGGCCACTGACGAACTCGCTGGGCACCGCCGCCCCGCTGATCGCCGCGGGACTCGGTGTCGCGCTCGCGTTCCGAGTCGGTCTGTTCAACATCGGTGCCCGCGGCCAGATGCTCGTCGGCGTGATCTTCGCCGCACTGTTCACCTACAACCTGGGCCTGCCAATGTGGCTGCAGCTGCCGGTGACGCTGATGGCCGGCATCCTCGGCGGTGCGATCTGGGGCGGGATCGTGGGACTCATCAAGGCGCGTACCGGCGCGCACGAAGTCATCCTCACGATCATGTTCAACTACGTGGCGTATTACCTCCTGTTGTGGATGATCCGCACCCCGGGACTGCTGCAGCGACCGGGAACCAACCAGCCGATCTCGGCGGCGACTCCGGAGGCCGCGCAGTTCCCGACCCTGTTCGGTGAAGGGTTCCCACTTCTGGACTGGGGTTTTGTCATCGTCATCGCAGCGACCGTGTTCGTCTGGTGGCTCGTAGAGCGCTCGGCGCTCGGGCTCCGGATGCGGGCCGTGGGAGAGAACCCCCACGCGGCCCGGGCTGCGGGCATCAGCGTGCAACGCATCTATGTCTACGCAATGCTCTTCGCGGGCGGCCTCGCGGGTTTGGCTGCCATGAACCAGATCCAGGGCGCCGTCACGAACGGGTTCACCGCGAACATCGATGCTGGCATCGGCTTCGACGCCATCACCGTCGCACTGCTGGGTCGCAGCCGGGCCTGGGGCACCTTCGCCGCAGGTATCCTGTTCGGCGCCCTGAAGGCAGGATCCTTCTCGATGCAGGCGCAAGGCATCCCCGTGGACATCGTCCTCGTCGTCCAGTCCCTGATCGTGCTGTTCATCGCCGCGCCCCCGCTGCTGCGCGCGATCTTCTTCCTCCCGAAGACGCAGGAGGAGAAGGCCGCCGCAGCCAGAGCCAAGTCCGCGAAGAAGGCGGTGACGGCATGAGCGCGACGCTGCCGAAGAGCCCGGACGCGCTCATGACAGTCCGCGAACGTCATCTCAAGGTGCCGATCGTCCTGGCCATCGCGGCGGCGATGCTGGCACTCCTGTTGCTCGCTCTTCCCCGTGACGGCGTGACCACGTTCGACTTCGGCGGCGCATCGTCGGCGCGCGTCGAGGTGCCCACCGCGGTGACGAGCTGGATCCTCGTCGCGGTGATGGTCGTGCTGACGGCGCTGGCCGCGCTGCGATCCTGGGCGTACCGGACCGTCCCGCTGTGGCTCACGATCCCCTTCGGCGTGCTCGCGATCACCGCCTTTCTTGTTTGGGCCGGAGCCGACGGGCTCGTGCCGCTCACGAGCCTCCTGGTGGGGGCCATCTCGCTCTCGGTGCCGCTCGTGTTCGGCGCGCTCGGCGGTGTCATCGGAGAGCGCGCGGGCGTCGTCAACGTGGCCATCGAGGGCCAGCTGCTACTTGGGGCGTTCTCGGCTGCCGTGCTGTCAAGCCTCACCGGCAGTCCGCTCGTAGGCCTTGTCGGCGCGATGCTCGGCGGGGCGATGGTCGCCTTCGTCCTGGCAGCCTTCGCCATCAAGTACCTCGTCGAGCAAGTCATCGTCGGTGTCGTGCTCAATGTGCTCGTCACGGGAGTCACGGGATTCCTGTTCGGTGCGCTGCTCGTGCCGAACGAGGACCTGCTCAACAGCCCTGAGCGGTTCGCGCCGATCGCGATTCCCCTTCTCAGCGACATCCCGCTCCTCGGGCCGGTCCTGTTCAACCAGACGCTCATCGTGTACCTGATGTACGTCGCGGTCGCTGTCGTGGCCTGGGGGCTGTATCGGACGCGCTGGGGGTTGCGGCTGCGAGCTGTCGGTGAGCATCCGCAGGCGGCCGACACTGTCGGCATCCGTGTGAATCCGACCCGGTTCTGGAACGTCCTGCTCGCGGGGGCCATCGCGGGAATCGGGGGCGCCTACTTCACTCTCGTCTCGGTGCCGCAGTTCGGCAAAGAGATGACCGCGGGCCTGGGCTTCATCGCCCTGGCGGCGGTCATCTTCGGACGCTGGGACCCGGTACGGGCGACGCTCGCGGCGCTGCTGTTCGGGTTCACGACCAACCTCCAAAACTTGCTGACGGTGCTCAAGACCCCGATCCCGGGGGAGTTCATGCTCATGCTGCCCTATTTGGTGACCATCATCGCCGTGGCCGGTTTCGCCGGTCAGGTCAGGGGACCTGCCGCCGCGGGCAAGCCCTACATCAAGAGCTGAGCCTCGGAGGACCCGCATGACAGACATCGATTGGGACAGGCTGCGCACCGAGGCAATCTCGGCCATGCGCCGCGCCTACGCCCCGTACTCGAACTACTCGGTCGGAGCGGCAGCGCTCGTCGATGACGGCAGGACCGTCTCGGGCTGCAACGTCGAGAACGCTTCGTACGGTGTCGGACTGTGCGCTGAATGCGGACTCGTCTCGGCACTGCACATGAGCGGCGGCGGCAGGCTGACTGCCTTCGTGTGCGTCAACGGTGCGGAGGAGATCATCATGCCGTGCGGTCGGTGTCGACAGCTCCTCTACGAGCACTCCGCACCCGGGATGCTGCTGCACACAGTGTCGGGCATCCGCACGATCGATGAAGTGCTCCCGGATGCCTTCGGGCCCCGCGACCTCGAGGAGGTACGCGCATGACCGAGGCGCCGATGGAGCCGTTCGACGCCGTTGACGTCATCCGTATCAAGCGCGACGGAGGCGCCGTTCCCGAACCCGAACTGCGGTGGATGGTCGACGCCTACACCCGCGGATACGTCGCTGACGCGCAGATGGCAGCGTTCGCGATGGCCACGCTCCTCAACGGCATGCAGCGTGACGAGATCCGGGTCATGACCGACGCGATGATCGCCTCGGGGGAGCGGATGAGCTTCGCGGGACTCGGCAAGCCCACCGTCGACAAGCACTCGACGGGCGGGGTGGGTGACAAGATCACGCTGCCGCTCGCGCCACTGGTGGCATCCTTCGGCGTCGCCGTGCCGCAGCTGTCGGGGCGAGGCCTCGGGCACACCGGCGGAACTCTCGACAAGCTCGAGTCCATCCCGGGCTGGCGCGCGGCGCTCTCGAACGAGGAGATGACGGCGCAGCTGCGGGACGTGGGTGCCGTGATCTGCGCCGCCGGATCCGGCCTTGCTCCTGCCGACAAGAAGCTCTATGCGCTGCGCGATGTCACTGGCACCGTCGAGGCCATCCCCCTCATCGCCTCGAGCATCATGTCGAAGAAGATCGCCGAGGGCACTGACTCGCTCGTGCTGGATGTGAAGTTCGGCTCAGGTGCGTTCATGCGCGACGTGGATCGTGCCCGCGAACTCGCACGCACGATGGTGGCGCTGGGCACTGACTCCGGGGTGGCCACGACAGCGCTGCTGACCAACATGGACACGCCGCTCGGCCTTGCGATCGGCAATGCGAACGAGGTCAGGGAATCCGTCGAGGTGCTCGCAGGCGGCGGACCTGCCGACGTCGTGGAACTCACCCTCGCTCTGGCCCGAGAAATGCTCGCATTGGCGGGCCAGCCGGATGCTGACGTCGAGGCGGCGCTCGCCGATGGACGCGCCATGGACTCGTGGCGCGCGATGATCCTCGCCCAGGGCGGGGACCCGGATGCCGAGCTTCCCGCCCCGCGCGAGACCCACACCGTCACCGCACCTCGCGCTGGGGTTGTGACCCGCATGGAGGCCCTGCCGTTCGGTGTCGCCGCGTGGCGTCTGGGGGCTGGGCGAGCGCGCGCCGAAGATCCCGTCATCCACGCAGCAGGCATCGACCTGCACGTCAAGCCGGGCGATTCGGTGGCCGCCGGTGCGCCGCTGTTCACACTCTCGGCGCAGGATGCGGCGCGCTTCCCTCGTGCACTGGACGCGCTCGAGAACGCGTGGGAGATTGGTGACGCCGAGCTCTCGCGCACACCCATCGTCCTCGAGCGCATCACCGCCTGAGCATCCTTCGTTCTTCCCCGCGCCCGCCATCCCCACACTCAGGAGCCCTCATGTCGATCGATCAGCACGGTGACCACGTCTTGCAGGGGATGTCGATCCGCAAGCTCCCCAAGGTGTCGCTGCACGACCACCTCGACGGCGGTGTGCGGCCGGCGACGATCCTCGAGCTTGCCGACCAGATCGGGCTCGATGTTCCCGAGGACACGGCCGATGATCTTGCCGACTGGATCGCCGAGCGCTCCGATTCGGGTTCGCTCGTCGAGTACCTGAAGACGTTCGATCTCACCGTCGGGGTCATGCAGACCCGCGAGGGACTCACCCGCGTCGCTCGGGAATTCGTCGAGGATCTCGCCGCCGACGGCGTGATCTACGGCGAGGTGCGGTGGGCTCCCGAGCAGCATCTGTCGGGCGGGCTGTCGCTCGAGGAGGCCGTCGAGGCCGTGCAGGACGGCATCGAAGAGGGCGAGGATGCCGCAGAGCAGGCAGGTCACGACATCCGTGTCGGGCAGCTGATCACCGCGATGCGCCACACCGACCGGTCCCTGGAGATCGCGCGGCTGGCCGTTCAGTGGCGTGAGCGCGGCGCCGTCGGGTTCGACATCGCCGGCCCCGAAGACGGATTCCTCCCCTCGCGCCACCGTGAGGCCTTCGACTACCTCGCCAGCGAGTTCTTCCCGGTCACGGTCCACGCGGGTGAGGCTGCCGGCCTGGACTCGATTCGCTCGGCTCTGCTCGATGGGCGGGCACTGCGCCTGGGCCACGGGGTGCGCATCGCGGAAGACCTCGATGTCGTCTCGCGGGCGGGCGACGAGGTGCTGGTGCAGTTCGGCGACCTTGCTCGGTGGGTGCGCGACCGCGAGATCCCACTCGAGCTCTCGCCGAGCTCCAACCTGCAGACCGGAGCGATCGAAAAGTGGGGCGAGGAGCTCGCCGATCACCCCTTCGACCTGCTCTACCAGCTGGGCTTCTCGGTGACGGTGAATGTCGACAACCGCACGATGAGCCGGACATCGCTGACCCGCGAACTCGCCCTGCTCGCTGACGCTTTCGAGTACGACCTCGATGACCTCGAAGTCTTCCAGCTCAACGCTGCGGCAGGCGCCTTCCTGCCGGTCGAAGAGCGTGAGGAACTCATCGAGCTCATCGGCGAGGGCTTCGACCGCTAAGTCGGGCCACGGAGTCGCTAACTCCTCAGGTTTGGCCGCATCGACGGTCGGTAAGGGGCCGGGTGGCGGCATTCCGCGCGGTTCTGCGGAGTTAGCGACAGCGTGAGCGTTGGCGGGGGCGCCGCCGGTCCTGCCGGCGCTGGATGCGGACGGGCGGCGATGGCCATCGGCGCAGCTAACTCCTCAAAACCAGCCATTCAGGCATCCGCGGATCTCGCGAGCCCGCAGAATCCGGTCAGCTTTGCTGAGTTAGCGACGACGAGCACGAACCGGATCACCGCGCTCGATGATCGCGCGAAGCGTCGTCGTCAGCTCATCTCGGTGATGCAGGATGTCTTCCGCGATCGGTCGGATCGTCGTGTATCCGAGAGCCGCGGCCGTCATATCGCGGCGCCGGTCGCGCTTAGCAGCGTCCCAGCCCGAGTGGTGCGCTTCACTGTCGCATTCGATGATCAGCCAACCATCGACGATGAAGTCGACCCGCCCCACCCCGGGAACGCTCTGCTGCACACGGATGTCGCATCCGAGCGTGCGGAGGATGAGCCGCATGAGCGTTTCGGTGCCGGACTCCGCCCGTCGATCGAGGAGCCCGTGGAGTGCTCGGTAACGCAGCGGAAGACGAGTAAATACCTCCCGCAGTTCTGCTTCGTCGACAAGTCCCCGATGCCATGCGCTGTCGAGCGTCGCGATCGCGGACCGCGGGTCCTGGCACCGGCAGGCCTGCGCGAGGGCCTCAACCCAGGGCGCGATGGGGGAACAGCGATGAGCTCCAGTGGCGCGCCAGTGTGCGACGACGTGGTGCGGGCGCGCGGGCAGCCGGCTCGCGCCATTGTCGAGCTGGACGTGGAGCGGCGGGTCGGATGCGACGAAGACGCCTGCCTCGCGGAGCAGAGAGACGCAGTCCAGCCGGCCTCCGAGGCGTGCCGCTTCGGAGAGGCACGGTGGTACATCGACGGCGAGGTACTTGCCGCGCCGCACGCGAAGCAGCTGCCCGGAATCGACCAACAACCTGATGCGCCGTTCCGACAGGCCGTGCGCGCGGAGGTCCGAGGTCTCGAGTATCCGATGGCGGAGGGCTGGGGATGTCGCGCTCGCAGCGTTCGGCATGACGGCAGTCAACCGTTGTGCGGGGGAGGGTGGCCGACGGATGTGATGGCTGGGGAGACCGGAGCTGAGAGGCGAGGTGGGGAGGATCGGTTCTCGCCGCGGCGCCTGTCCGCCGAGTGTTGCTAACTCCTCAAAACTGACGGCCGCGGCCGGTGCTGCGCGGTCGAACCGGCCCACGGCGCGGCGAATAGGAGGAGTTCGCTGCGGCCGTGGCGGTCGGTGGTGGATGCGCCGCTCGACGGTCGGCCGTTGCTAACTCCTCAAGATCGCCGTCAGGTCAGGGCGCGAGCGGACATGATGTGCCGCAGGCGCGCCGGATGTGAGGAGTTAGCCACAATCGCCGCAGGAGCCGTCGACGAAGTGGCTCCCGGTCCGAGGGGGCGTCAGCCGCCCGCGACCTGCGTCTGCAAGATACGGTCGACCTCGGAGGTGAGGGTCTCGGTCATGTCGGCATCCGAGATGGTCGGTGTGCCGTCGCCCGGCTGGGGGCCGTAGTCGCCGAACGATGAGTGCGCGGCGCCCGCGATCTCGACCATGTCGGCACCCGCCGGGAGCAGCGGGCGGGCATCCGCGATCTTCTCGGGCGTGGACAGGCCGTCGAGTTCTCCGGCGAGGCTGAGCACCGGAAGCCCCGACGTGCTGAGGTCGTTCGCGCAGTAGGACGCGAACAGGATCAGGGCCTGGGCACTCTCGGTGAGCTGGCACGCGGGAACCCCGCCGAGTGAGTGACCGCCGACGGCCCAGGTGTCGACATCCGGGGCAAGGCTCGTGAACGCGTCCAGCGGCCTCAGATCGAAAAACGCCAGATTCAACCACGGCTTTGTGATCACTACTGTCGTGCCCGACTCGACGATGCCCGAAAGCTTCGCGGCATACGCCGACGGGTCGACCTTCGCGCCGGGGATGAACACCAGTCCATCGCCGGTCTCACCCTCGACGGGCGCGAGCACGATGGCTGCCGAATCATCGGTGCTCGCGATCGCCGGATCGGCCTTCACCGCGGCGAGCGGCTCGGGCTCTGCCGCCATGACGCCTACCTGCGAGTAGATGACGATCCCGATGACGGCGACGATCAGCAGGATGCCGAGACTTGCCGCGATCCAGCCGATGATGCGCGCTGCGCGGGAGCGTCGGCGTCGCGGGGCGGGGCAGGGTCGGCATCCACCCTCTGAGCCTAGTAAGCCGCGGCGGAATCAGCCGTCGATGACTGCCGCCAACTCGTCGAGGAACCCCGCGAGGTCGGTCGCTCGGCGCACGATGCGCTGCACGCTCTCGCGCTCGGAGAACACTTCGACAAACTGCTCGAAGACGGTCTGGAATGCGGCGCGGTCTGATTCCGAAAACGCCACCAGTGCGACCACCTGGACGCGGGAATCGCCCCAGGCGATCGAGCTCTCCGAGACCCCGACAGAGATCGCCGTGCGAGTTGCCGTCATCCCGATGGCGTGGGGAACGGCAAGGGCATCGGTGAACGCTGTCGACGAGAGCTGTTCACGGTGGATCGCGCGCTCGATGTAGTCCTGGTCGATGACGCCTTCTGCGACGAGGGGTGCGCCGAGCAGCCTGATGGCTTCTTCCTCGCTGCCGGCTGCCGCCAGCTCACGACTGAACGCGCCCGCGACGAAGTACCGTGCGAGGTCTGCGCGCAGTCGCGCCAGGCGTCGCCCGCGGCGGATGCGGCTCGCAGTCGCTTGAACGCGATCGACGTCGCTCTCGGTGAGGAACGGCTGCACCCTGACGATTCGGTCCGACGGTGTGGGCGGTTCGATCGTCGAAAGCACCAGGTCGGTGTGGATCGCCTCCCAGTCGGGATCCGCGCGCGTGTCGACACCGACGACCTCGATCGCGCGGCCGAGAGAGCGATCGACGCTCGACCGAAGCAGCTCATGCAGTTCGTAGTACCCAGGGCAGACAATTGTCGCGGTGAGCAGCTGCTCGCTGCGGCGGCTGCGCTCGAGCCGTCCGCCCACGTGCATGGCGATGTAGGCGATTTCATCATCGAGTAGCGGGATGCCGAGCCGTTCGTGGAGTTGCCCCGCGATGAAGACAGCGACCTCGAACACCATCGGGTAGCTCGTCTTCAGCGACCGGGTGAGGGGGTTTCGCGACCAGGCCTGAGCCGCGGCACGCTGCCGGAGGTTCTGCACGTGAAGGGAGAGGCGCACGACGAAGTCTTCGTGCGCGATGTCGACGAGAAACTCGGATGCCGCGTCCTGGACGATCTCGCGAACTACCTGTTCGAGCTGAGGATCCAGGTTTTCCCGCGCTCGCTCGCTCGGTGCTGCAGCGCCCGGAGCGACGACCCGCGTCAGGACGAGGATCGCCAGATGGTCGAGGTCTCCGTGCCCCAGATCGACCCCGATGTGCTCGCGCACCAGGGCGTCGAGAACCTCGGCGACCGCACGACGATCCTCGGAGATCGGTGAGCCGGTGGTCCCCTCTAGTGAGCGGCCCTGGGATGCCCGGTCGGCTGTGATGGCGATGTGCATCAGCACATCCGCGATGCCGAACTCGTTGACGTAGTAGCCGAGCTCGCCCATCCGAGCAACCAGTGCGGGCTTGAACGGCCCGAAGACGTTGGCGCCCATGGAAGATCCGCCCAGGGAGCGGCGCAGCGCGTCGAAGTCGAACGCGCCCGCTTCCATCTCGTCGTGAGCGAGGGAGCTCAGCAGGCGGCGCTGCGCGACCTCGGCGCCGCGCAGGCGAGCTGTCGAGGCCGAGCGCTCAAGGGTGATGCCGGTGCCTCCCAGGAGGCTACGGACCCGACCGAGGTCCGCTTCGAGCGTTGCAGGACTGACGTGGAGCGCGTCGGCGGTCTCGAACACGTCGATACCCTCGGGGTCGTTCAGCAGCGCTCGGACGAGCGTGTGAAGCCGGTCCCGTGGTGTGCCGGCGTCAGCTGCCGCCGACGCCCGGAGCGCTGCTGCGGCGTCGATCCCGGCACGATACCCCGACGGACCCGACTCGATAGCGGCGCCGGAGGGCACGCGCGCGTTGACAGCGGTGACATACGAACGGATGCTGCGCGGCGTGACCCCCAGGGCGTCAGCGAGGGTCGCGGCGGTGACCCACTCGCCCTCGCGGACGAGCAGGCTCAACATCCGATCCTGTCGTGGTCGTGTCACCGAACTCCTCGCGCGAGGTCGCACCGGGCGCGTCCTCGACCGTGTCAGTCAACCACGCCGAGCGCGCGCGCAGGGCTACGCCGGCGGAAACGCTCTTCCGCCCCCGCGGAAAAAGGACTGGTTGTCGCCTCTCAGCGTTCTCACAAGAATCGATTTCGAAGGAGGCGGGTCGATGAGGATCCTGGTGATCTGCGGCGCAGGAGCGTCCAGCACATTCGTCGCACAGCGGTTGCGAAGCGCAGCCGCGGCCAGTGGCGTTCACGTCGAGGTCGCTGCGGGTACCGAGGACACTCTCGCGGGTATCACCGAGCCCGTCGACATCGTGCTTGTTGGTCCTCATCTCGAGTCCGAGTTTCAGCGGATCCGCACGGTGGCCAGCGCACACGAGTCGATCGCGGTGCTCCTTCCGCCCGATGCTTTCGAGGATCGCGACGGTTCGCGGATTCTTCAGCTTGCCACCGCGGCTCGCGCCGCATCCGTCACCGAATAGCCAGTTCCAGGGAGGGAACCATGTCTGAGATCACCCGCACGGTCCGCATCGGCTCGTCGCACGGCCTGCACGCCAGGCCCGCGAAGCTGTTCGCCCAGGCCGCGAAGGACGCCGGCATCCCGATCACGATCGCCAAGGATGCCGGGGCTCCGGTGAACGCGGCGAGCATCCTCGGCGTGATCTCGCTCGGTGTCGAACACGGTGACTATGTGACCCTCACCGCGGATGGCGAGGGCGCGGAGGCGGCGCTGGACACCCTGAGCGAACTGCTCACCACCGACCACGACGCCGCCTGATCATGGCGCAATTGCGAGGAGTCGGCATCGGCCTGGGCGTCGCCCACGGGCCGGTCGCGCGGATGGCGGCACCCCTGCCGGCACCTGATGACAACCCGAGCGCCATCGGGGCCGACGAGGAGCGCGCGCGGGTGCAGGAGGCCCTGGCCGCCGTCGCGCGCGAGCTCGAGAAGCGTGGCGAGCAGGCCGGGGGAGCAGCTCAGGAGGTGCTCGAGGCGCAGGCCATGATGGCCGAAGACCCGACGCTCACCAACGAGGTAGATGCGTCGCTCGCGCAGGGCAAGACCGCCGAGCGTGCCGTGCACGAGGCGTTTGCGTCGTTCCGTGCTCAGCTGGAGGCGGTCGGCGGCTACCTCGGTGAGCGCGCCGCTGACCTCGACGATGTCGCCCAGCGCGTGATCGCCCGGCTGCAGGGTGTTGCCGCACCGGGAGTGCCCGACCCGGGGCATCCGTTCGTTCTTGTCGCCAAAGACCTCGCGCCGGCCGACACCGCCCTGCTCGACCTCGATCAGGTCTTGGCGCTGGTCACCACGGAGGGTGGCCCGACCTCGCACACCGCGATTCTCGCGCGTGAGAAGGGCATCGTCGCGGTCGTGGGCGTTGCAGGCGCTGCAGAGCTGGCCGACGACGAGACCGTGATCGTGGATGCCGCCGCAGGCGCCGTGACGACCGAGCCTTCCGACGATGAGCTCACCCGGGCCGAGAACCGGGCGAACGCACGAGCAGCCGCCGCGGGTGCCCCGATCACCGACGGCGCTCTCGCCGACGGGACAGCGGTGCCGCTGTTGGCGAACCTCGGCAACCCCGCCGGAGCTGCCGAAGCCGTGGCACTCGGGGCCGAAGGCGTGGGCCTGTTCCGCACCGAGTTCCTGTTCCTCTCCGCGAGTTCGGCGCCCACTGTCGAGCAGCAGCGCGCCTCGTACGCGGAACTCCTCGCCGCGTTCGCCGGCAAGAAGGTTGTCGTGCGGGTGCTGGATGCCGGCGCCGACAAGCCGCTGCCTTTCCTCAACGACGCGCACGAAGAGAACCCGGCGCTGGGCCTCCGTGGCCTTCGGGCGCTGCGTGCCAGCGAGGACATCCTGCGCGAACAGCTCACTGCGCTCGCCGAGGCAGACGCGCAGACCAAGAAGGCCGGCTCCGGGGCCGACCTGTGGGTCATGGCTCCCATGGTGTCCACAGTGGACGAGGCCGACTATTTCACCGCGCTCGCGCGGGAGTACGGCATCCGCACCGCCGGGGTCATGGTCGAGGTGCCCTCCTCGGCTCTCCTTGCCGAGCACATCTTCGCGCACGCGGACTTCGCCTCCATCGGGACGAACGACCTGACGCAGTACACCCTGGCCGCCGACCGCCTGCTCGGTTCGGTCGCGGGATTCCAGGATCCGTGGCATCCCGCGGTCCTTCGCCTCATCCGCGAGGTCGGCGCAGCCGGCGCGCGGACGGGCAAGCCCGTCGGCATCTGCGGCGAAGCGGCAGCCGACCCGCTGCTGGCTGTCGTGCTCGTCGGGCTCGGAGCCACCTCGCTCTCGATGGCACCCACCGCGCTCGCCGACGTGCGCGCGACCCTGCTCACCTACTCCCTCGACGATGCCCGGCGCATCGCTGAGGCCGCGCTGGCCGCAACTGACGCGGCAACCGCACGGGAGGCTGCACACGCAGCCTCCGACTCACAGAAAGAGAGAACGCAATGACAACGACGTCGCCTGGAACGGCGAAGGATCCTGGGCGGGCACGCGTCGCCGTCCAGCGATTCGGCACTTTCCTCTCGGGCATGATCATGCCGAACATCGCGGCATTCATCGCCTGGGGCTTCATTACGATGCTCTTCATCCCGTCGGGCTTCTTCGGCCCCGACAGCCCCTTCGGCTGGCACTGGTACCCCGTCTCAGACATCATCGGCTCCGGCGGCGATGAGGCTCTCATCGGTTGGCAGGGCGCAATGGTGCAGCTGGCCGAAGGTGACGGCGGGAACTTCTTCTCGTATGTCGGCCTCGTCGGCCCGATGATTGTCTACCTGCTGCCGCTTCTGATCGCCAACACTGGTGGTCGCATGGTCTACGGCGAGCGCGGTGGTGTGGTCGCGACGATCGCGACCATGGGTGTAATCGTCGGCACCAACATCCCGATGTTCCTCGGTGCCATGATCATGGGCCCGTTCGCTGCTCTCATGACTAAGTGGATGGACCGGATCTGGGACGGCAAGATCAAGCCCGGCTTCGAGATGCTGGTCAACAACTTCTCCGCCGGCATCCTCGGAATGATCCTCGCGATCGTCGGGTTCTTCGTGTTCGGCCCCGTCATGCTCGGCGTCAGCGCAGTCCTTGGTGGCGCGGTCGGTTGGCTCGTCTCGGTGAACCTGCTGCCGCTCGTGTCGATCATCGTCGAACCGGCGAAGGTGCTGTTCCTGAACAATGCCATCAACCACGGTGTCTTCACGCCGCTGGGGATCGAGCAGGCAGCCGAGACCGGCAAGTCGATTCTGTTCCTCATCGAGGCAAACCCCGGACCCGGTCTCGGACTCCTCCTGGCGTTTACCTTCTTCGGTGTCGGCGCGGCCAAGGCTTCGGCTCCCGGCGCGATCATCATCCAGTTCTTCGGCGGCATTCACGAGATCTACTTCCCGTACGCGCTGTCGAAGCCGATCACGATCCTCGCGCTCATCGCGGGTGGCGCGACTGGAGTCGCGACCAACATGCTTCTGCAGGGAGGGTTGGCATTCCCAGCCGCTCCGGGAAGCATCATCGCCGTCACCTTTGCCGCAATCGGTCCGGGAGTCGGAAACCTTCTGGTGGTCTATCTCTCGGTGATTCTTGCTGCCACAGTGACGTTCCTGCTCGCAGGGATCATGCTGCGCGCAAGCCGTAAGCGCGACCTCGAAGCGGGGCTCGGCGGCGACCTCAGCGCCGCCATCGCACAGACCGAGGCCAACAAGGGCAAGGAGTCGGCTGCGCTCGCTGGTCTTCGCGCCAGCGCTGGTGCTGACGCCCGCGCCGCAGGCGACGCCGACGAGGCGTACGACGAGGCAGAGACCGCTCGGGCAACGGGGGGTCTCGCCAGCGGAGGACGTCTCGAAACCAAGCAGATCTCGAACATCGTGTTCGCGTGCGACGCGGGCATGGGGTCATCTGCAATGGGCGCGAGCGTGCTGCGCAACAAGATCACGAAGGCGGGGATCACCGATGTCACGGTCACCAACAAGGCGATCGCGAATCTGGATGCTTCCGCCGACCTGGTGATCACGCAGAACCAGCTCACCGACCGGGCCCGGCAGAAGACTCCGGATGCCGTACATGTGTCGGTCGACAACTTCATGAACTCGCCGAAGTACGACGAGGTTGTGGAGCTGGTCCGCGACCAGCACCAGGATGGTGCATAACCGATGAGTCGGTGCGGGGCGGCGCAGGCCGCCCCGCACCCTCGTCCTTCGTCTCGTCACCCGTATGCGACGAGACGGCAATTTTCCCGGGGAGGAAGGTTTCATTATGACCAGTGAGGTTCTCACGAGCGACCGCGTGCGGATTCATGCGGGCTCGGCAACGCGGGACGAAGCGATCCGGGAGGCGGCAGATCTTCTGGTCGCTGCCGGAGCAGTGACCTCGGCGTATTACGACGCGATGCTTGCCCGCGAGCAGACCGTCTCGACCTACATGGGCAATGAGCTTGCGATCCCGCACGGCACGAACGACGCCAAGGACGCCATCCTCGCGTCGGCCCTGTCCGTCGTCAGGTACGACGGCGGCGTCGACTGGGACGGCGAAACCGTGACCTTCGTCGTCGGTATCGCCGGTGTCGGCGATGAGCACCTCGAGATCCTGTCGCAGATCGCGATCCTGTTCTCCGACGAGGATGACGTCGCAAGACTAAAGGCTGCCGCGACAAGCGACGACCTGTTCGCCATCGTCTCCGCCGCCGGCGTCTGAGGAGGAGGCAGTCATGAAGGCCGTCCACTTCGGCGCGGGCAACATCGGACGCGGCTTCGTGGGGCTGCTGCTCCACGAGGGCGGCTACGAGCTTGTGTTCTCGGATGTCGCGGCGCCCCTGGTCGATGCGATCAACGCGGCATCGTCGTATACCGTCCACGAGGTCGGCGAGGGTGGTGTCGACAAGACGGTGACGGGGTTTCGGGCGATCAACTCCGCCACCGACCCCGATGCTCTCGTGGCTGAGATCGCGACGGCCGACGTGGTAACGACCGCTGTGGGTCCGACTGTCCTTCGATTCGTCGCCCCGCACATCGCCGCAGGGCTCGCCGCGCGGGAGGCCGCGCAGGCGGCGCTCCACGTGATGGCGTGTGAGAATGCCATCAACGCAACCGACCTGCTGCGGGATGAGGTCGCCGCAGCCGCGGGGGAGAGCTGGACTGACCTCCAGGCCCGGGCCGTCTTCGCGAACACCGCCGTCGACCGAATCGTGCCGGCACAGCCTGAGGGTGCCGGGGTGGATGTCACCGTCGAGCCCTTCTTCGAATGGGCCATCGAGCGGCCGCCGTTCGGCGACGACCCGCCGCAGATTCCCGGCGCCCACTTCGTCGACGACCTCGCGCCCTACATCGAGCGCAAGCTCTTCACCGTCAACACCGGGCACGCCGCAGCCGCGTACCTCGGCGCTCGCGCCGGGCACGTGACGATCGCGCAGACTCTCGCCGATCCCTCGATCGCAGGTCAGGTGATCGCGGCGCTCGAAGAGACCTCGGCGCTTCTGACGGCCAAGCACGAACTGCCCGTCGAAGAGCTCGCCGACTATCGGGCGACGATCCTGCGGCGATTCCAGAACCCTGCGCTGCCCGACACCGTCGGCCGGGTCGGGCGCCAGCCGCTGCGCAAGCTGTCGCGGCACGAGCGATTCATCGGCCCTGCCGCTGAGGCCGCGGAGCGGGGGATGTCGGTGTCGGGACTGCTCGCGGCTGTCGGTGCTGCCTTAGAGTTCGACGACCCGGACGACCCGCAGTCCCAGGAGCTGCAGCAGCTGCTTCGCGATACGGATGCCGCCGCCACCGTGACTCGGATCACGGGCCTGACACCCCAGCATCCGCTGTTCGTCGACCTTCTCGAGGTCGTCCACGCCCGCCAGCGCCAGCTGTGACCCGCAGCCAACTCCTCAACATCGCCGGCAAACCGCGCGTTCGCGGCGCCGCGGCTGCGCCCCAGACCCGGATTCGAGGAGTTGGCTGCGGCCCCGTCAGCTGACGGCGGCGAGCAAGTCGCGCGCGCCGGCGGCCAGATCGGTCAGGCGGGTGGATGCCGCGTCGGCCGTCTCTGCGCGAACATCGAGATACACCTTGAGCTTGGGCTCGGTGCCGCTGGGCCGGATGATGATGCGAGACCCGTCCTCAAGCCACAGGCGGAGCACGTCGCCGGGCGGAAGGCCGTCGACCCCGTGCAGCAGGTCGTCGATCCGCGCCACCGTCACGCCGCCGATCGCCGCCGGGGGAGCTGCCCGCAGCGCCGACATCATCCGGCCGATCAGCGACAGATCGCTCACCCGCAGCGAGATCTGGTCGCTGGCGAACGCGCCGAATGTCTCGTCGAACTCGGCCAACAGGTTACCGACCGTGCGACCGGATGCTCGCGCTTCGGCGATCATCCCCAGCATCGCGACCGCCGCCGAAATCCCGTCCTTGTCGCGTACGGTCTCGGGGTTCACGAGGTAGCCGAGAGCCTCCTCGAACCCGTAGATCATTCCCGGGGCACGGGAGATCCACTTGAACCCGGTGAGGGTTGCCGCAAAGCCCAGCCCGTAGTGCTCGGCGACGGCAGCGAGGCCTGGTGAAGACACCAGGGAGCAGGCGAGGGTTGCACCGGATGCCGCATCCGCCGCCCGCGCCGCGCGCCACCCGAGGAGCAGCCCGATCTGGTTCCCGGTCAGGCGCCGCCACTCCTCCGGCGCGGCCGGGTCGGGCACCGCAACGGCGAGTCGATCAGCATCTGGGTCGTTGGCGAGGATGAACTCCGCCCCGACCTGCCGAGCCGTCTCGAAGGCAAGGTCCATCGCCCCGGGCTCTTCGGGGTTTGGGAACGACACGGTCGGGAACCGCCCGTCGGGCTCGATCTGGGCGGTCACCGGCGTCGGCGCCGGATACCCGGCAGCGTCGAGGATGCGGGCGAGCGTCTCCCACCCGACGCCGTGCATGGCGGTGTAGACCCACCGCATCCCGGTCGCGCCGGGACCCGCCGGCGCGACCGCGGCGGTCGCCCCGACGTAGGCGTCCACCACCGACTCCGGTGCGATCTCGTACGCCGAACTGCGCGGCAGATCACGGATGTCGCCGGCAGCCACCGCCTCGATGTGCGTCGCGATCTCGGCATCCGCGGGGGATACGATCTGCGAACCCGCGTCGACGCCGCCGAGATACACCTTGTAGCCGTTGTCATCGGGCGGGTTGTGGGATGCCGTCACCATGACGCCGGCTGCGGCATCCAGGTGGCGCACGGCGAACGCGAGCACGGGGGTCGGCAGCAGCCGTGGCAGCAGCACCGCCTCGAAGCCTGCGCCCGCGAAGATCTCCGCGGAGTCGCGAGCAAAGACATCGGAGTTTCGGCGTCCGTCGTATCCGATCACCACGCGCGGCGTGGCGTCGGTTCCTGCTCGCTCGCGCAGGTATGCGGCAAGCCCTGCCGCGGCCTGTGTCACGAGGACCCGGTTCATCCGGTTGGAACCGGCGCCCAGAGCACCGCGAAGCCCCGCGGTTCCGAAGGCGAGGCGGGTGCCGAAGCGATCCTCCAGCTCGCCGAGCGCAGCAGCGTCGCCGGCATCAGCCGCCTCGAGGAGCGAGGCAAGCTCGGCTCGGGTGTCCGGATCGGGATCCTGCTCGAGCCAGACCCGAGCGGCGTCGACCACACTCATCACAGCTCGCCGATGACGCGCGCCAGCAACGCCGAGATCACCGGTTCTGCCGCTTTGCCGGCCTCGATGACTTCCTGGTGGCTCAGCGGGGTCGTCTGGATGCCGGCAGCCATGTTCGTGATGAGCGAGAACCCGAGGATCTCCATCCCTGCTTGACGAGCGGCGATAGCCTCGAGCGCTGTCGACATCCCGACAATGTGTCCGCCGATGGTCTTTGCCATCCGCACCTCGGCCGGAGTCTCGTACTGGGGCCCGCGGAACTGGCAGTACACGCCTTCGTCGAGTGTCGGATCCACCATTCGGGCAACGTCACGCAGTCGCACGGAGTAGAGGTCGGTGAGGTCGATGAAGGTCGCGCCTTCCAGCGGCGATGCGCCGGTCAGGTTGATGTGGTCACTGATGAGAACCGGCTGTCCCGGCTTCCAGGACGGCTTGATGCCGCCGGCGCCGTTGGTGAGCACCATCGTCTTGGCGCCGGTCGCGGCAGCCGTACGCACGCTGTGCACGACGCGGCGCGGCCCGTGGCCTTCGTAGTAGTGGGTGCGTGCGCCGATCACGAGCACGTGCTTGCCCTTGGGAGTACGGATGCTGCGTAGCGAACCCACGTGGCCTTCCAAGGCGGGCTTGCTGAAGCCCGTGACATCCGTCGCCGGAATCGTCGCGACGGTCTCGCCGATGAGGTCGGCTGCCTTGCCCCAGCCGCTCCCTAGAGTCAGTGCGATGTCGTGGTGCTCGACGCCGGTGAGGCGAGCGATATCGGCTGCTGCGGTTCGCGCGACCTCGAAGGGGTCGGCGTGAGGATCATCGAGCGGGTTGCTCAGCGTGTCTGACATGCTCCCACTCTAGGAACCCGTGACTGGCGGGAACAACGGGGGCTTGCTGAAACAATGGACGCATGTCTTCGAGCTTCGAGCGCACCCAATCCGTCGCGATCATCGGCGGTGGTCCCGGCGGCTACGAGGCGGCGCTCGCGGCAGCGCAGCTGGGGGCGGACGTCACCCTCGTCGAGCGGGCCGGTGTCGGCGGCTCGGCGGTCATCACCGACGTCGTACCGTCCAAGACGCTCATCGCGACGGCTGACGCCGCTGTCGCGATCGCCGACGCGGGGGAGCTCGGTGTTCAGCTGTTCGCCAAGGGTGGCGACGGTCGCCCGCTCAAGCCTGAGATCGCGATCAACCTCGCACAGGTCAACAAGCGGCTCCTCGCCCTGGCGCGCCAGCAGTCCGAGGACATGCGAGCTTCCCTGCTGCAGGCAGGCGTCACGATCCTCGAGGGACACGGCCGCGTCGAGGATGACAACGCCGTGGTCGTCTCCACGGGTCCCGGCGGCACGGACTTCGACCGCATCGAGGCCGACACGCTTGTGATCTCCGTGGGCGCCTCGCCGCGTGAGCTTCCCAGTGCCAAGCCCGACGGGGAACGCATCCTGACCTGGACGCAGCTCTACGACATGAAGACGCTGCCGGAGCACCTCATCGTGGTCGGCTCGGGCGTTACCGGTGCGGAGTTCGCATCGGCGTACATGAACCTGGGTTCCAAGGTCACGCTCATCTCCAGTCGCGACCAGGTGCTCCCCGGCGAAGACAAGGATGCCGCTGCCGTGATCGAGAGCGTCTTCCTGCGCGGCGGGATGACACTCCTGCCGAAGTCCCGCGCGAAGTCCGTGGTGCGGGAGGGGGACGGCGTTGTCGTGACGCTCTCGGACGGCACCCGCGTCGAGGGGAGCCACTGCCTGATGGCGGTCGGATCGATTCCGAACACCGCGGGCATAGGCCTGGAGCAGGCTGGGGTGCAGCTGACACAGAGCGGTCACATTCGCGTCAACCGGGTGGCACGGACGTCAGTCCCGAACATCTATGCTGCCGGCGACTGCACGAACTTCTTCCCCCTGGCGTCGGTCGCGGCGATGCAGGGGCGCACCGCCGTCTTCCATGCGTTCGGGGACGTCGTCATCCCGCTCGAAAAGCGCCGCATCACCGCCAACATCTTCACGGCGCCCGAGATCGCAACAGTCGGATGGGGCGTGGCAGACATTGACGCCGGCCGCATCGGCGGTGTCGTCCATAAGCTGCCGCTCTCGTCCAACCCGCGGGCCAAGATGATGGGAATCTCCGACGGTTTCGTGAAGCTCATCGCCCGCGAGGGCAGCGGCACGGTCGTCGGTGGCGTCATCGTCGGACCCCGTGCCTCCGAACTCATCTACCCGATCGCGATCGCCGTCGAGCGCCGCCTCACTGTCGATCAGGTCTCGCGCGTCTTCGCTGTCTACCCGTCGCTGGCCGGCACGATCACTGACGCCGCCCGGGCGATGCACATCGTCGACCGCGACGAGCCCGAAGAGTAGGCCTGCTCTTCCGTTCGCTCGCGCCTCACCTCTTCGGTCGGGCCTCAGCCCTTCGGTCGCGCCGTCGTGCGGGTGTGCGGTGCTCGGACTCGCAGATAGCCGCGACTGAGCGTTGTGCGTCACCTCTTCGGTCGCGCCCTCGTGCGGGTGTCGGTGCGCCGACCCCGCATGTAGGCGCGACTGAACGTCGTCGTGTTCCGTTCGGTCGCGCCCTGGTGCGGGTCGGCACAGACCGAACCCGCATGTAGGCGCGACCGAACTTTCGACTCAGCTCAGGAGATCGTGAGCAACGGATGCCCGGCTGACACCGTCGTGCCGGGCGTGGCGTTGATCGCGCCGATGACGCCGTCCTTGTGCGCTTGGATCGGCTGCTCCATCTTCATCGCCTCGAGGACGAGAACGAGGTCGCCCTTGACGACCTGCTGACCGTCCTCGACGGCAATCTTCACAACCGTCGCCTGCATCGGCGCCATGACGGCGTCGCCAGAGGCGCCCGACACGGCGCTTGCGGTGTGTGAGCGCCGCGACGGCGGCACGGCGGCGGGGCGCCCGCGGCCGGCAGGGGCTGTCACGACGCGGTCGGGCAAGCTCACCTCCAGGCGCTTCCCGGCGACCTCGACGACCACGGTGTGCCGGGACTCTTCCGCACGGGGCGCGCCGATTTCGCCATCCCACGCCGGGATGTCGTTATCGAACGCGGTTTCGATCCAGCTCGTGTAGACGCCGAACTGACCGTCCTCGGCAGTGAAGGCGGGGTCGCGTACCACCTTGCGGTGGAAGGGCAGGACTGTCGGCATCCCCGCCACCTCGAACTCGTCGAGCGCGCGCCGAGCGCGATCCAGCGCCTCGGCGCGATCACGACCGGTGACAATGATCTTCGCGAGCAGCGAGTCGAAGGCGCCGCTCACTGAATCACCGGCGGTCACGCCCGAGTCGAGGCGGATGCCGGGACCACCGAAGGTCTTGAAAACGTGGATGTCGCCGGGCTGGGGCAGGAAGTTCCGGCCCGGATCCTCGCCGTTGATGCGGAACTCAATGGAGTGGCCGACCGCTGCAGGGTCGTCGTAGCCGAGCGCTTCGCCTTCGGCGAGGCGGAACTGCTCGCGGACGAGATCGATGCCCGTGACCTCCTCCGAGACCGGATGCTCGACCTGCAGACGCGTGTTGACCTCCAGGAACGAGATCGTGCCGTCAGCTCCGATGAGGAACTCGCAGGTGCCGGCGCCGAGGTAACCCACCTCGCGCAGGATCGCCTTCGACGACTCGACGAGGATGCGGTGCTGCTCATCGGAGAGGAACGGTGCGGGTGCTTCCTCCACGAGCTTCTGATGACGCCGCTGCAGCGAGCAGTCGCGGGTCGAGATCACGACGACAGTGCCCTCGGCATCCGCGAGGCACTGGGTCTCAACGTGCCGGGGCCGGTCGAGGTACTTCTCGACGAAGCACTCGCCGCGCCCGAATGCTGCGATCGCCTCCCGCGTCGCGGATTCGAACAGCTCGGCAACCTCGTCGCGAGAGCGGGCGACCTTCAGGCCGCGCCCGCCACCGCCGTACGCGGCCTTGATCGCGATCGGCAGCCCATGGGTATCAACGAACGCGAGAACCTCGTCGGCGCCGGAGACGGGGCCTGGCGTGCCCGGGGCGAGGGGCGCTCCGACCTTTTCGGCGACGTGGCGTGCGGTGACCTTGTCGCCCAGAGCCTCGATGGCTTCCGGTGACGGGCCGATCCAGGTGAGTCCCGCAGCGATCACCGCGCGAGCGAAGTCGGCATTCTCTGCCAGGAATCCGTACCCGGGGTGGACCGCGTCGGCTCCCGAACGCCGCGCGACCGACAGGATCTTGTCGATCGAGAGGTACGTCTCGGCGCTCGTCGAGCCATCGAGCGCGTAGGCCTCGTCAGCGAGGCGGACGTGCAGAGCATCGCGATCCTGGTCGGCGTACACCGCCACCGACCCCTTGCCGGCGTCCCGTGCTGCGCGGATGATGCGTACGGCAATCTCGCCGCGGTTCGCAACGAGGACCTTGGCGATGTGAGGCATGGATGTCAGCCTACCGAGGCCCCCAGGCGCGAAATTGGATTGTTTCGACAAGAAAGGCCGATGAACGTGCAGCGAGGTCTACGGATGCTCCGCTGATTCTTCCGAGCGATTCCACAGCTCGGTCCACGCGACTCCGAGCTCTCGAGCCAGTTTTCGCAGCGTCGACAGTGACATCCCGACCACCGTCGAGGGGTCGCCCTCGACGCGGGAGATGAACGGACCGCCGAGGCTGTCGACCGTGAACGCGCCGGCCACGGCCAGCGGTTCGCCGGTAGCGACATAGGCCTCGATCTCGGCATCCGTCACGTCCTCGACGAACGTCACCGAGGCGTGAGCCACCGCATGGGCTTCGACGGGTGTTCGACCCGGGATGACCCGATATACGCTGTGCCCGGAGTGGAGGATGCCGGTGCGGCCCCGCATCGCGTGCCAGCGTTCGGTCGCAATGGCAGGCTCGTGCGGTTTGCCGAGCACGAGCCCGTCGAGCTCAAACATCGAGTCGCCGCCGATGACGAGCCCGTCGAAGTCGGCGTCCTCGAGCGCAAGCCGCGCAACGACATCCAGGGCCTTGCGACGCGCGAGCAGCAGGACATGCTCGTCGGGCGGCAGTGTGCGCCCTTCGGCGGCCTCCACGGCGTGGATCACGGCGTCCTCGTCAACCTCCGGGGCCATGGTCAGCGGCTCGATACCGGCCTGGCGCAGCAACGCGCGCCGGGCGGGGGAGGTGGATGCCAGCAGGACGCGCATCGTTCCACGGTAGCGGGCCATGAGATGCTCGATGCATGACCGGCGACGTGGGACAGATCGTCGACCTCGAGATCACGGATGCCGCTCACGGCGGGGTCTTCGTGGGCAGACTCGACGGTCGGGTGGTGTTCACTGCCGACGCGATTCCGGGCGAACGGGTGCGGGCTCGGCTGACGGATGTCTCGAAGCCGTCGTTCTGGCGGGCCGAGACCGTCGAGGTGACTGACGCATCGCCCCACCGCCAACGCCATATCTGGCCCGAGGCAGACATCGACCGCGACCCCGCGGATCGCCCCGGCGGCGCGGAGTTCGGTCACATCGATCTCGCCCACCAGCGTGAGATCAAGCGCCACATCCTCGCGACGGCGCTGCAGCGCACCGGCCGCCTGGAGCCCCCCGTCGAGTTCGAGGGGCCACGCGCGGCATCCGTCGGCAACCACGTCGTTGCCGAGCAGCCCGATGGCACGCGATGGCGAACCCGGGTCTCGCTGCACGTGGACGACGATGGACGCGTAGGTGCCTATGCGGCGCGGAGCCACCGCGTCATCCCGACCGAGACTCTGCCGCTGGCAACCGCGGCAATCGAGCGGGCAGCCGCAGCTCTCGGGCGTCCTGCACCCGGGCGCGTCGACCTCGTCCAGCCCGCTGATGGGCATGTCCGGATTCTCGTGCACCCGAGCACAGACGCGGCTCGGAAGGGACGCGCGGCCCGCCGCAGCAACGACGTCATCGTCGAACACGTCGGTACCCGCCGGTTCCGTGTCGACGCCGACGGCTTCTGGCAGGTGCACCGGCTCGCGGCATCCACCCTTACGACTGTCGTCGCCGAAGAGCTTGCGGACGCTGTCGACCCGGACGGGTGGCACCTTGACCTGTACGGCGGTGTCGGCCTGTTCGGGGCGCTCTTGGGTGATCTCGCCGGACCCTCGGCGCGCATCACCTCGGTCGAGGGGAACGAGCGGGCCACGGAACACGCCGGAGAGAACCTCGCAGAGTGGGTCGGAGCGCGAGCCGAGACCGCGCGGGTGGACCGCTGGACGCGCGCGCTGCGCCAGACGATCAGCGAGCGCGACCGGGAGCGACTCGCGCGCGGCACCGTCGTGCTCGATCCGCCCCGCACCGGCGCGGGCGCTGCAGTTGTCGACGATCTGGCCGCGCTGGGTCCTGCGTCCATCGTGTATGTCGCGTGCGATCCGGTCGCCCTCGCCCGCGACCTTGCCCGCTTCGCCGGCCACGGCTACCGAACCGACCGCGTCCGCGGCATCGATCTGTTTCCCCATTCGCACCACATGGAGGCTGTCGCACTGCTCAGACGCGATGCTGCTCGGTAGAGTGACCCCATGACGCGGGTGGCTCTGATCGATGACCATGAGTCCGTGCGCTTGGGGGTAGAGGCGGCGTGTGTGACAGACGGGGGTCCCGAGATCGTCTTCTCGGGAAGTACTGTCACCGAGTACGTCCGCTGGCGGCGCGCGACGAGCGCTCCACCGGTCGATGTGGTCGTGCTCGATCTCACCCTGGGCGACGGGACGACAGTACGAGAGAACGTCGGACGGCTCGTCGCCGACGGCTCCAGCATTCTGGTGCACTCGGTGGCAGACCGGCCATCGGCAGTGCGAGAAGCTCTCGTGGCTGGGGCCATCGGTGTCGTGAGCAAGGCCTCTCCGATCGATGATGTGATCTCGGCTATCAATGCCGTTGCCAACGGCGACCCGCTGAACAACGTCGAGTGGGCAAGCGCCATCGAAGGTGACCGCGAGTTCGCCGACGCGCAACTGTCGGCAAGGGAGCGAGATGTGCTGCGCCTCTATGCCGCCGGATTGCCTTTGAAAGCTGTCGCTGAGCGCCTCGGCATCGCGTACTCGACAGCGAAAGAGAACATCAGCCGCGTGCGGCTCAAGTACGTCGAGGTCGGAAGGTCGGCATCTACGAAGTTCGACCTCATGCGTCGAGCTCTCGAAGACGGCCTCGTCTCGGCCGACGCGTTCGCCGCCGGAGCATCGGGTCAGAAATGAGCGCCCCGACCCACCCCCGAGAGCGAGCGCTGGCTGCCGCGTGGGCGCAGATTCCCCTTGCCCACGATCCGACGGCGGGACTCGGCTCGTTCACGCGGCGGCGGATCGAGCGGATGATCAGCATCGTCTTGGCCGTCGGCTCGGTCGCCCTCGGCGCCCAAGCGTTCGTGGCGGCGCTGGGCTCGGTGCAGGAACCCGAAGCCTGGCATGTCGCCTCCATGGTCGCCAACTTCGGGTCGCTGGCCGCTCTGCTGGTCACCTATATCGTGGGTCGGAGCATTGCACCGGCCGCCATAACCTTCTGCGCCGTCTTCGTCGCGACGCTCGTCGCCTGGCCCTTCGTCGTGGCGGGACAGGATATTCCGCCGTCCGACCCGCCGTGGACGTGGTTCCTCGTCAGCGTGGTCACTGCCTCATCCATCATGTTCCTGCCCTTGGTGTGGCAGATGGCGTGGACCATCTTCGTGCCCGTGCTGTTCGGCATCACGCGCTTGGCGCAGGCTGGGTTCGCCGTCGACTTCTGGTGGCCGACGCTGCTGGATGTCTCGTTCGCCATCATCCTGGGCGGCGTCTTCGTGACGCTGGGGTGGATGTTCCGCTCGATCGCCGACAATGTCGACGAGTCTCGCCGCACCGCAGTGGAGACCTACACCGCCGCGGCGGTCACCGAAGCGGCTGAGAACGAGCGCGTCGCTGTCGCCGCCCTCATGCACGACAGTGTTCTGGCGGCCCTCATCGCTTCGGAGCGCGCACAGACGCCTCGGGAGCAGGGCCTTGCCGTGGCGATGGCACAGGAGGCGTTGACTCGCCTCGCGAACGCGGAATCCGATGCGGGGTTGGGTAGCGATGCGCCACGACGCTTCGCAACGCTCGTCGAAGAGGTGGAACGCGGCGCGCGCGGGCTCGGCGTCGACCTCGTCGTGGAGCGCGCGTATAGCCACGATGCTCCCGAGCTTCCGGGTCGCGCCGCTAACGCGCTGATCCTCGCGGCTATGCAGGCGATCGCGAACTCGATCGAGCACGCCGGCGGCATCGGCCTCACGGTTTCGGCCCGCCAGGAGCCCGACACCCAGCGGCTGCACCTCGAGGTGCAGGACCTCGGCGACGGGTTTGATCTCGACACGGTGCCGGATGATCGCCTCGGAATCCGCGGGTCGATCATTGCTCGTGTCGCGGCCGTGGGAGGCACGGTCCACATCACCTCCGACTCGAACGGGACGCTCGTGCGCCTGACGTGGCAGGGGGCGCGCGCATGATCAGTGTCCGTCGCCTGCTCATCGGCTTGGCGTTCGCGTTCACGGCCTACCTTGCCGTGCGCGGCCTATGGTGGACCGGCCCGTTCACCGAGCCCCTGGTGCTTGTCGCCGCCGTCGCCCTCTACGTCGTGACCACCGGCGTGGCACTGCTGTGGGGCAACCGGGACCCCGAAGACGACGACGTCACCCCGGACGCGCCAGGATTGGCGCCGCGCGCGTCGTCCGATCGGATGCCGCTCGCGGCCGCTCTGATGGCGTTGGGTACCACGGTCGTCGTCCCCAACGCGCTCTCGCTCGCTGTGCCGCGCGAGGCCATCGAAGAACCCTACGTCGTCTGGTACCTCGGCGGCATCGGCGCGCTGATGGTCATCGTCATGGTGAGGCGTCGCCCGATCTTCGCCTGGGTGGGTATCGGCATGCTGGCCGCCATCTCATGGTTCTGGCTCGGCATCCTCGACGCGCTCGAGAAGGGGCTCGTCGGCTCGATCCTCTGGGTCGGGCTGGCCCAGCTCCTCGTGATGCTCACCGACCGCGCGGCCAAAGACACCGCGAAGCTCGTGGAGCTGCAGCGGGCGGCATCGGCGTGGCAGGCGGCCCACACCGTGCGTCAGCGAGAGCGCCGCGTTCAGATTCAGCGCGCACTGTCGGTCGCGGGCCCGGTGCTCGCGCGAACGATCGCGCAGGGTGGCGCGCTGACCCCCGACGAACGCGTCGAGGCGCGACTCGCCGAGGGCAGTCTGCGCGATGAACTCCGCGGCGCCCGCCTGCTCGATGACGCTGTGCGTCACGAACTTGAGGCGGCGCGTCGTCGGGGCGCGACAGTCACGGTTCTCGACGAGGGCGGGCTGGAGGGGGTCGATCCCGAGAGCCTGGCGAGCATCCGCGAGCGCCTCGTCGCTGCTCTGCGATCGGCGCGGTCGGATCGGGTCTACATTCGCACATCGCCCCACGAGAGCGTCGCGGTCACCGTTGTCGGTCGCTCGGATGCCGGCCGCGGGCTCAGTGACGAAGACACCGTCGACCTGTGGACCGAGATCACCCGGTTCCCTGCGGAGCCCGACATCCGGGCGTGACAACCACGTGAAAAGGATGGTGGGGGTGGACAGATAGTCCACCCCCACCTGTGCGGACGGTTACCCGAAAACCGGCCGCGTGGCCGAACCTGGGCCGCGTCACACGAGAGGTGACGGCGGTTCAGCCGAACGCTACTGCGTTCCAGCTGTTCCAGTCTTGCCGAGCCGCAACGATTCGTCTGTAGGTATTTTGGGGGACAAAATTGGCCTGCTCTAGGACCAGGCCAATTTTCTCGGCGCGGTCAGCAGGGGGTGCGATTCCAGCCCAGTTCGCGCCGCAGCGGTTCCCGCAGCGCACGCTGCGACAGTGCCCAGGCCGACCGCCGGGGTTCGTCGGCTACCGCCTCGGCGTGCTCGGTGACATAGTGCTCGGCCACGACCGCGACTACCGCCGCTATCTCTTCGGCTGTCGCATCTCCGCGCACGATGTGGATCGGCACGGCGGGCTCGCGTTCTTCGGGCGCTGGTTCTCGGGTGCTCATCGCGTCCTACAGCGGGATATTGCCGTGCTTCTTGGGCGGCAGGCTTGCGCGCTTGCCGCGGAGCGAGCGCAACGCCTTGGCGATGGAGACGCGCGTCTGGGCCGGTTCGATGATCCCGTCGAGTTCACCGCGTTCGGCGGCCAGGAACGGGGAGGCGACGTTGTAGGTGTATTCGTTGGCGAGCCGCGTGCGCACCGCAGCGACATCCTCCCCCGTCTCAGCCGCCTTCTTCAGCTCGCCGCGGTAGAGGATGTTCACCGCGCCCTGGCCTCCCATGACCGCGATCTCGGCGGTGGGCCACGCGAGGTTGACGTCGGCACCGAGCTGCTTGGAGCCCATGACGATGTACGCGCCACCATAGGCCTTGCGCAGGATCACAGTCACGAGCGGAACTGTTGCTTCTGCGTACGCGTAGAGCAGTTTGGCGCCGCGACGGATGACTCCCGTCCACTCCTGGTCGGTGCCGGGGAGGTATCCCGGAACATCGACAAGCGTCACGATGGGAATAGAGAAGGCGTCGCAGAAGCGCACGAACCGGCTGGCCTTCTCGCCTGCTTCGATGTTGAGCGTGCCAGCCATCTGCGAGGGCTGGTTCGCGATGACGCCGACCGTCCGTCCCTCGATCCGGCCGAAGCCGATCACGATGTTCGGGGCGAACAACGGCTGCACCTCGAGGAAATCGCCCTCGTCGACGATGTGGCCGATGACGTCGTGGATGTCGTAGGGCTGGTTGGCGGAGTCGGGGATGATCGCGTTCAGGGTACGGTCGGCATCCGTCGTCTCCCACTCGAACGGGCTCTCGTACTCGGGGATCTCCGCGAGGTTGTTGTCGGGAAGAAAGCCCAGCATCGTGCGGACGTAGTCGATCGCGTCGTCCTCGTCTTCGGCGAGGTAGTGGGCAACGCCCGACCGGGTGTTGTGCGTATAGGCGCCGCCGAGCTCTTCCATGCCGACGTCCTCGCCGGTGACGGTCTTGATGACATCGGGGCCCGTGACGAACATCTGGCTCGTCTTGTCGACCATGATGACAAAGTCGGTGAGGGCGGGGGAGTACACGGCGCCACCGGCGGCAGGCCCCATGATGATCGAGATCTGCGGGATGACACCCGACGCGCGCGTGTTGAGTCGGAAGATCTCACCGTATTTTCCGAGGGCGACCACACCCTCCTGGATGCGCGCGCCGCCCGAGTCCAGGATGCCGATGATCGGCATCCCGCAGCGAAGGGCCAGCTCCATGACCTTGATGATCTTCTCGCCGGCTACTTCGCCGAGCGATCCGCCGAAGGTCGAGAAGTCCTGTGCGTAGACCGCTACCGTGCGGCCATGGATGGTGCCGGTGCCGGTGACCACAGAGTCGCCGTAGGGGCGCGATTTGTCCATCCCGAACGCCGTCGTGCGGTGGCGCACATATTCGTCCAGCTCGGTGAAGCTGCCGGGATCGACGAGCAGCTCGATGCGCTCGCGGGCCGTGAGCTTGCCCTTCGCGTGCTGCTTCTCGCGGGCTGACTCCTCGGCGGAGACGACAGCCTCCTGATAGCGCGCGCGCAGATCGGCGATCTTGCCGGCCGTCGTGAACAGGTCGTTGTCGTCGGTCACGCCTCCACACTATCGGCGTGTCACGGGAAGCCCTTGGAGACCTGCGACAACGCGCCGCGGCATCCGTTATGCCTTTCCCGATGCGGGGATGGTGGTCGTTGGTATCGCGGAGGTAGGCGAAATCGCGAAGGTAGGTGAGTTGGCGGCGGAATCGGCCTACCTCCGCGATTTCTCCTACCTCGACGATTCGCGGCGGGGCGGCGGAAGCCGGCGGCCGTACAGTGAACGGATGCAGGCAGGCGATTTTCCGCGGGCGGCGATCATTGCGGGGCGACTGGATGTCGTGCGGCACACCGGATCCACGAACACCGACCTTCTTGCGGCTGTGGCTGAGCAGCCGGATGCGTACCCCCACCTGTCGGTGCTGGTGACCGACGACCAACGGGCTGGGCGTGGGCGCCTGGATCGCACGTGGACGGCGCCGGCGGGCGCTGCCCTGGCGATCTCGGTCCTCGTCCGCGTACCCGGGATCCCTGCCGTGCAGCGGGGATGGGTGTCGCTCATTGCAGGTACGGCGATGACTCTCGCGATCCGGGATCAGTTTCCGCCCGAGAACGCGGGTGGGAACTCGCGCGTGGCGCTGAAGTGGCCGAACGACGTTCTCATCGACGGGGCGAAGGTGTGCGGCATCCTGTCGCAGATGGTGCCGGGTGAGCCCGACGCCATCGTCGTCGGCGCGGGGATCAACACGCGGATGATGCCCGAGCAACTCCCCGTCCCGACCGCGACGTCGTTGGCCATAGCCGGAGCAGACGTCGACCCCGACCGGCTGCTCGCGGACTACCTCCGTGCACTCGACCGGATGCTGGCAGCTGCGGTATCCGCCGACGCGGTCGCCCGCGTGCATACCGAGGTGCAGGGCGCCTGCGCGACACTCGAGCGCCAGGTTCGCGTGATGTTGCCGGATAACCGCGTGCTCGAGGGATGGGCCACAGGGCTCGACGACGCGGGCCGACTGGTCGTCGCGGTGGACGGCAAATCCCTATCCGTCGCGGCGGGGGACGTCATCCATGTCCGCTGAGACCCCCACAATGGGGGTATGTCGCTGCAGCCGGGCACCGGGTCGTCGGGGTACTCCCCGCCGCCGAGCTCCGTCGGGCGACCGCTGGCTCCCGCACCCGGCGTTTCGACGCCCGAACTGCTGATCGCAAAGATCCGGGGTCGCCGGCCCGCGCTGATTCTGTCGGCGATCGCACTGATCGCCGTAGCCGCAGCCGCCGGGTATTTCTACGACAACCTTCCGGCGCCCTTCGAGAACTGGATGCTGCTGGCAGCGGCTGCCGTCGTCATCTTCGTGCTCGTGTTCCTGCCGTTTCTGGCCTGGCGCGCGCACGTCTACACGATCACGACGCGGCGCGTCATCGAGCGCAGCGGTCTGTTCGTGACCCGGCGGCGTGAGCTCGCCCACGTTCGTGGGTATTCGGTGCAGATGCGCCGCGGACCGCTGCAGCGCCTGGCCGGCAGCGGCACACTCATCCTTTCGAACGGTGTCGACGCACCGATGCGGATGACCCGCGTCCCCCAGGTCGCGCTCGTCCACGAGGTGCTCATCGACCAGGTCGAGGTCAATCAGATCCTCGCTCACCGCGACGGGCAGACGCCTCCCGAGTCCTGAGCCGACCCGGGCCTGCACGCGACCGACGCGAGCGATCGCCCGGTTCGCGAGAGAATGGATCCGAACGGGAGGACTGCTATGACCTATCGCGTCGGTGTGATCGGCGGCGGACAGCTGGCGAGGATGATGATCGCGCCCGCTGTCGAACTCGGCGTCGAGATCCGGGTGCTGGCTGAGCAGGAGGGGATGGCAGCGGCGCTTGCTGCCACCGCGGTCGGCGACTACCGAGATGCCGACACGGTGCTTGCCTTCGCACGCGAGGTCGATGTCATCACCTTCGACCACGAACATGTGCCACAGCAGGTGCTGCACGCGTTGGTGGACTCAGGAATCGCGGTGCACCCCGGTCCCGACGCCCTCCGGTACGCGCAAGACAAACTGCTGATGCGCACGCGGCTGCAGGAAATGGGGATGCCGCAGCCCGACTGGGCAGCTGCCACCGGTCCGGATGAACTCGGCGCTTTCCTCGATGCCCACGGTGGGCGCGCCGTGGTCAAGACTCCTCGCGGAGGGTACGACGGTAAGGGCGTGCGCGTCGTATCGTCGCCGGACGGCGCCGCGGACTGGTTCACGGCTCTGGCTGAGGATGCCGGGGGCGGCGCGCTGCTGGTCGAGGAACTGGTCGAGTTCACCCGGGAGCTCGCGCAGCAGGTGGCCCGCACGCCGTCGGGCGCGGTTCGCGCCTATCCCGTGGTCGAGACCATGCAGCGCGACGGTGTCTGCGCCGAGGTTCTTGCGCCGGCACCCGGTGCCAGTCCCCGGCTCACGGCGGCTGCCGCCGAGGTGGGCGAGCGGATCGCGGAGGGACTCGACGTGACCGGGATGCTCGCGGTCGAACTGTTCGAGACGGCGGATGACCGCATCCTCGTCAACGAGCTCGCCATGCGCCCGCACAACAGCGGCCATTGGAGCCAGGACGGCGCCGTCACCAGCCAGTTCGAACAGCACCTGCGTGCCGTTCTCGACCTCCCGCTGGGGGACACCTCGCCGATCGCGCCGTGGTCGGTGATGATCAACATCCTCGGCGGACCCAGCGAGGGCGGCCTGTCGGAGCGGTTCGCGGCTTCGATGGCGCAGCATCCGTCCGCCCACATCCACACGTACGGCAAGGATCCGCGACCGGGGCGCAAGGTCGGACACGTGAACGCCGTCGGCACTGACCTCGACGACGTCGTCTACGACGCTCGCGCGGCAGCCGCGTTCTTCCAGGACTGACCCGATTGCCGGGCGTCGGACGGATGCCTAGTTCGAGGGCAAGCCGCGCCCTGTGAGCCAGGCGCGCATCCGGTCGCGGCCGTTGAGGCCCGCCGCATCCTTCACGCGACGGATGACGGCCCGACTCCATCCCGTCGGGCGTCCCTGACTCGCGTGGTAGGCGGCGATCTCGGTGTCGTAGGCGGCGACGTCGGCATCCGTGATGGGGGAGTAGCGCTCGCGGGAGTGCACGACGCTCGGTGCGAGGCGTGGCTTGATTCCCGCGGTGTCGGCGGGATCGGGATACCCCACCGCGAGGCCGAACGCCACCATCGCCCGGTCGGGGAGGCCGATCAGCTCCGCGGCGCGCTCGGGGTTGTTGCGAACCGAACCGAGATAGCAGGTGCCGAGCCCGAGCGACTCCGCCGCGACGACGGCGTTCTGTGCGGCGAGAGCAGCATCGACGAACGCGACAAGGGTGGATTCCATATAGTCGGCCGCAGCGTCTGAGGCGCCCTGAGCCGCCGCTATCGCTGATGCCCGCGACCAGTCCGCGATGAACAGCAGGATGACGGGTGCGTCGGCGACGAAGGTGCTCGTACCCACCTCGTCCACGAGAGCCCGTCGCGTCCCCGCATCCCGCACCTCAACGAAGCTCCACAGTTGCAGGTTCGAGGAACTCGCCGCCGACTGCGCGGCAACGACCATCGCGGTGGTCACCTCGTCGCTTACTGGCGCGTCAGTGAAGCTGCGCACGGTGTGGTGACGCAGCAGCGCAGCCAGCGTTGCCGATTCGCGCAGGGCCGGCTCGGTCAACGCGGGAGCCGCGGCGCCGTAGCGGGCGTGCAGCAGAGCATCAAGGTCGGGGATGCCGGCGGCTGGAGTGGACTCTGTCACGGATTCTCCCTTCGGGGGTGCCGTTCCGGGCAATCCCCAGCCATGCACCCTAGCCTGGTCCGGTGACCGCTGCGCTCCACAGTTCCCCCGCCCCGCTCGTCGGTGTCGTCATGGGCTCGGACTCCGACTGGCGCGTCATGAGCGACGCCTCTCAGGCGCTGACGGACTTCGGCGTACCCCACGAGGTCGAGGTCGTCTCGGCGCACCGCACACCCGACAAGCTCGTCGCCTACGGCCGTGAGGCGCGAGGGCGCGGCATCCGTGTCATCATCGCCGGCGCCGGCGGGGCAGCTCACCTGCCCGGCATGCTCGCCTCGGTCACGGCACTTCCGGTCATCGGCGTTCCCGTTCCCTTGGCCACCCTCGACGGGTTGGATTCGCTCCTCAGCATCGTGCAGATGCCCGCCGGCATCCCTGTCGCGACAGTGTCGATCGGCGGCGCTCGCAACGCGGGGCTGCTGGCGGTCCGGATGCTGGGCATCGCCGATCCCGCCCACGGCGACGCCATCGAGAACTACGCGCGCGAACTCGAGGGTGTCGTTGAGGAGAAGAACCGGCGGCTCAAGGAGGCGCTGTGAGCGTCGCAAGCCCCCCGCGGCCGACCGGATCCCGGCCCTCCTCGGGTCGTCCGGTCATCGAGAACCGCCCGCTGCGCTACCCCAACACGGCATCGCGGCCGATGATGACCCGGCGCGCGTGGTGGCTGCTCGTCCTCAACTTCCTGATCCCCGGATCGGCGCAGGTTCTCGCGGGAAACCGGCGTCTCGGCCGGTTCGGTCTCGGTGCGACCCTCTTCGGCTGGACGTTGATCGCGGTTTCGATCGTCACGCTCCTGCTCTGGCAGCAGGCGTTCGTCGCGATCGCCACGAACTGGTTCGTGCTGCTCGGCGTGCAGGCGCTGCTGTTCGCCTACCTGCTCCTGTGGATCATCCTCACGATCGACACCCTGCGCCTCGTGCGTCTCGTGCGCACCGGGTCGATCACGCGATTCGCTGTCGCGCTCGTCGGTGTCGGGGCTCTCGTTCTCGCCGGCAGCGGCGTGGTCTGGGCATCCGATCGGCTCGTGGGCGTGCGCGATTCGTTCGGCACGATCTTCGCGCAGTCTGGGCCGTCGGTGCCACCGTCGGACGGTTACTACAACATCCTTCTGCTCGGCGCCGACAGCGGCGAGGGTCGCGACTCGATGCGCTACGACAGCATCTCGGTCGTCTCGATCAACGCCGACACGGGAGCGGTCACCATCACCGGCATCCCGCGTGACTTGGCGCACGCACCGTTCGCTCCCGGCCCGATGCAGGACCTCTACCCGGACGGCCACACCGGTCGTGTCGATCCGACCTGCGGCTGGTCGAGCGGAATCAACCAGCTGCGCACCGAGGTCGAGGTCTGCCGCGATGGCAACGCCCTGTACCCGGATGCCGTCACCAACGGGTCTGAGCCGGCCATCGAGGCGACCAAAGACGCCGCTGAAGGCATCCTCGGGATCGAGATCCCCTATTACGTGTTCATCGACATGCACGGTTTCGCGGCACTCATCGATGCTCTCGGTGGTGTCGACATCGAGGTCGCCGAGCGCCTGCCCAAGGGTGGCGGCCCCGCCTACGACGGCCAGCCGGCCGAGGAATGGGCGATCGGGTGGATCGAGCCGGGACTGCAGCACATGGACGGCGACACCGCCCAGTGGTACGCCCGCTCGCGGTACACCACGAGCGACTGGGACCGGATGCTGCGCCAGCGCCAGCTGCAAGGAGCGATCCTCGCCCAGTTCACTCCGATGAACGTCCTGAACCGCTTCAACGACGTGCTCAGCGCGGGCACGGCGATCGTGCAGACCGACATCCCGCAGTCGATGATCCCGTACTTCGCCGAGCTGGCCCTGAAGTCGAAGGAGCAGCCGGTCACCACGATCGAGCTCACACCGAGCTCGGTCGGCGGCATCGGCGTCATCCCCGAAGAGATGTCGGCCGACGACTTCGCCTTCGTCCGCGACTATGTGCGTCAGGTGCTGCATCCTCCGACACCGACACCCACACCCGCCGCATGACCACCACGCTGAGGGTGGTGCTCGATCAGTTGGTCGTGCCCACCGATCCCGATCTCGCGATGGCGTCACGCGAACTCACGCGCGCGCTCATCGCATCCGCACCGCGAGGGTGCGAGGTCGCCGCGACCGTCCCCGCGGCCGGTGAGGATGCCCTCGGAGCGGTCAAGGCGTTGGACGGGCTCGCTCGCGTCGATGTCTCTCCCATCCCGCGCCGTGAAGCGGCGACCGCAGTGTCGCTGGGACTGCCCAGCGGGCTCGGCGCCGGCATGGTGCACTCTCCGACGCTGTTCGCGCCGCTGGTGCGTCATGACCGGGTTCACAACCACGATCAGACGGTCGTCACGATCTGGGACCTCACGCCCTGGACGCACCCGGAACGTCTGCCCAAAGCGAGCGTCGCCTGGCACCGCGCGATGCTCAAGCGAGCGCAGCGGTACGCGGATGCCGTCGTCGTACCCTTGCACGCCATGGCGGAGGAACTCAGTGAACGCACGAAGCTCGGGGATCGGCTACGCGTGATCGCCGGTGCCGCGCCGGAGGGGTTCGCCGAGCCGCGCGACGCGGTCGGACGCCGCCGTGAGCGAGGGGTGCCCGAGGGGGCCGTCGTCGTCGATGGGGCGGGGGTCACGCCGGAGGCACTGGGTGAGCTCGTCGCCGCATTGGGGCGGGAAGCGGCGGAGACGCCTGTCGTCGTTCTCGATCCTCCGCCGGGCATCGCGGAGGTCGCCGGTTCGGCCATCCTTGTTCCGGCGATGGATGCGGTCGATCGCGCAGCAGCGATGGCGTCGGCATCCGTCCTCGTGGCTCCGGGCGAGATGCCCTCCTACGGATGGCGTGTGCTGGAGGCCCTCGCCCTCGGCGTTCCCGTCGTCGCAGCAGCATCACCGGCTCAGCACGAGCTCGTGGGCGAGGGGGGAACGCTCATCGAGGGTGGAGCGGATGCCCTCGCGGCATCCGTCGTGCCGCTTCTGGGGCCGAACGCCGAACGCCGCCGCGCTGCCACGCTTGCCGCCGACCGCGGGCGGGCCTTCTCGTGGCGCGAAGCCGGCGAGCGGGTGTGGCAGCTGCATGCCGAGCTGTGAGGGTGATGCTTCCTTCGTCGATGTGTAGGGGGAGCTCGGCACCCATGCCGCGGACTTTCCGTTAGCTCAGGTAGAGCGCGAGTGACTCACGCCAATCGGGTGTGGTGAATCCGGTGGTGTGGAGTTTGGTGAGGTCGAAGGTGCTGTTGGTGGGTCGTGGCGCGACGGGGCCACTGGCATTCGCGAAGTAGTCGGTGGTGCTGACGGGCCTGACGCGTTGGGGGTCGTGGCCGGTGATGTCGTAGACGGTGCGGGCGATGTGGTACCAGGTCGTGGGCTGACCGGACCCTGTGAGGTTGTAGGTGCCGTGGGGGGCGCCGGTGTCGACGAGATGTCTAATGCCTGCGGCGATGTCGGTGGTGAAGGTGAGGCGTCCTGTTTGGTCGGCGACGACGGTGGGGTCGATCCCGCGCTCGGCGAGGGAAGCCATGGTGCGGACGAAGTTGTGCCCGTCGCCGATAACCCAGCTGGTGCGGATTATGTAGTGGCGGGGGACGGTGGCGACGATCTGGTCGCCGGCGGCCTTGGTTTGGCCGTAGACCCCAAGCGGTGCGATCGGGTCGGTCTCGGTATAGGGGGTCTGGGAGGTGCCGTCGTAGACGTAGTCGCTGGAGACGTGGACGAGGGTGATGCCGTTGTCGGTGGCGATGCGGGCGAGGTGGGTGACGGCGGTGACGTTGGCGGCCCATGCGTCGCGCCGGCCGGTGGGGGTTTCGGCGGTATCGACGGCGGTGTAGGCGGCGGCGTTGATGATGGTGTCGTAGTCTCGCCACCGACGGGCCGTCTCGAGGTCGGGACTGGTGAGGTCGAGGTCCTCGCGGGTGGCGTACTCGATGTGGGGGGCGTCGCCGAGCTCGGCGCGGAGGGAGCGGCCGAGTTGCCCGTTCGCGCCGGTGATGAGGATCCGTTTCGGACCGATCGGGGTGACGCCTGCGAGGCGGGGGTGGTTCTTGTCTTTCTCGCTGATCTGGACCTGGTCCAGGGGGATGGGCCAGTCAATGGCGGCCGCTTCGTCGGCGAGGTTGAGGAAGCTGTAGGTCGCGATGGGGGACCAGTGGTCGTTGACCAGGTAGGTGTAGGCGGTGTCGGGTTCGAGAGTTTGGTAGGAGTTCCCGACCCCGCGGGGGACGAAGATCCCTTTCGACGGGTCGAGTTCGGTGGTGTAAACGGCGCCGAAGGTGGGGCCTTCACGCAGGTCGACCCACGCGCCGAAGATCCGCCCGGTCGCGACCGAGACCCATTTGTCCCAGGGCTCGGCGTGGATCCCGCGGGTGGTGCCGACCGCATCGTTGAACGAGATGTTGTTCTGCACCGGCCCGAAATCGGGCAGGCCCAGCGCGGTCATCTTCTCCCGCTGCCAGTTCTCCTTGAACCAGCCCCGCGCGTCTCCGTGAACCGGGAGGTCGACGACGACCAGCCCCGGGATCGGGGTCTCGGTCACCTGCAGCGCCTTGCCGTACTCAGTCACGCTCACTGCCCCTTGGCGGCGTAGAACGCCTCGACGCCGACCTTGGACGGCGCCCACCAGTCCTCGTTGCTGCGGTACCAGTCGATGGTCGCGGCAAGGCCCGCTTCGAAGTCCCGGTAGCGGGGCACCCATCCCAGTTCGGTGCGCAGTTTGGTGGAGTCGATCGCGTACCGCAGGTCGTGCCCTGCTCGGTCGGTGACGTGATCGTACGCGTCAGCATCCTGACCCATCAGGGTGAGGATCAGCTCGACCACCGTCTTGTTGTCCTTCTCCCCATCCGCGCCGATCAGGTACGTCTGCCCGATCTCACCCTTCTCCAGGATCGTCAGCACCGCCGAGGAGTGATCATCGGCGTGGATCCAGTCCCGCACGTTCTGTCCAGCCCCGTACAGCTTCGGGCGGATCCCGCGGATTACGTTCGTGATCTGCCGGGGAATGAATTTCTCCACATGCTGGTACGGCCCATAGTTGTTGCTGCAGTTGCTGATGGTGGCCTGTACACCGAAGCTACGCACCCACGCCCGCACGAGCAGATCGCTCCCAGCCTTCGTCGACGAGTAGGGCGAGGAGGGGTTGTAGGGGGTGTGTTCGGTGAACCGGTCGGGATCGTCCAGTTCCAGATCGCCGTAGACCTCGTCGGTGGAGATGTGGTGGAAGCGGGTCCCGTGCTTCCGGGCAGCCTCCAACAGCGTGTACGTCCCGACGATGTTCGTATCCAAGAACGGACGCGGATCATGCAGGCTGTTGTCGTTGTGTGACTCCGCCGCGTAATGCACGACGGCGTCGGCATCCGCGACCAGCGGATCCACGACCGCAGCATCCGCGATATCACCGACGACCAGTTGCACCCGGTCTTCGGGAAGCCCCTCCAGTGACGCGCGGTTCCCCGCATACGTCAACTTGTCCAGCACCACCACCCGGTCCTCCGAGTGCCCCACGACATGATGCACGAAGTTCGACCCGATAAACCCCGCACCACCCGTAACCAGAAGCGTCCGCATCGCTCCAGGATAGAGCGCACATTTGTTGCATCTGCTGCGGTGAGCGAGACTGGAGACATGCGCGGCATCATCCTCGCGGGAGGCACCGGCTCGCGGCTGCACCCGATCACCCTCGGAGTATCGAAGCAGCTTGTCCCGATCTATGACAAGCCGATGATCTATTACCCTCTGTCGACCCTCATCCTCGCCGGTATTCGAGACATTCTGATCATCACGACCCCCCAGGACGCGGATCAGTTCCAACGCTTGCTCGGCGACGGGAGTAGGTTCGGGGTTTCACTCAGCTATCGGGCTCAGCCGTCTCCGGACGGGCTTGCCCAGGCCTTCATTCTCGGAGAAGACCATATTGGCTCCGATTCCGTCGCCTTGGTGCTGGGCGACAACATCTTCTACGGCCAGGGGATGGGGACGCGGCTCCGGCAATACAACACCCTGAGCGGCGGTGTGGTGTTCGGGTACTGGGTCGATGACCCTACCGCGTATGGGGTCGTCGAGTTTGACTCAACCGGGATCGCGGTTTCGCTCGAGGAGAAGCCGGTAGCGCCCAAGAGCAACTATGCCGTTCCCGGCCTGTATTTCTATGACAATGACGTCGTCCATATCGCGAAGGGACTGCGCCCATCGCCTCGGGGCGAACTAGAGATCACCGATGTGAACAAGGAGTACCTCGCCCGGGGCAGCCTCAAGGTCGAGATCCTGCCCCGCGGTACCGCCTGGCTGGACACAGGGACCTTCGACTCCATGAGTGAGGCGACAGACTTCATCCGCACCGTGGAACGACGCCAGGGCCTGTCGATCGGGTGTCCTGAGGAGGTGGCCTGGCGAATGGGCTTCCTCACAGATGACGAACTACGCGCACGAGCCGAGCCGCTCGTGAAGAGTGGATACGGCGTCTACCTGCTCAAGGCGCTCGATCACGGTAGACGATGACTGCCCATCGGGCGACACGGCTCGCGGGGGCGCACTCGCGCCCGGGGGCTCTGAGACAACAACAACTAGGCTGACCGAGTGAGCTCACGCGTATCGGTGATTGTTCGGACGAAAGATCGACCGTACTTCCTCGCGAGGGCGCTCGCCGATATCGCTGCTCAGTCGCACGACGAACTCGATGTTCTCGTCGTGAACGATCAGGGCGACGAAGACGCCGCTCGTGCTGTCGTCGCTTCGTCGCCGCTAGCAGGTCGCACCCGCGTGTTGGCGACGTCTTCCCCGGGTGGTCGCTGCGCTGCGGCCAACCTGGGAGTCCGTGCCGCAACAGCGGATTATGTCGTACTGCACGACGATGACGACCTTTGGCATCCGGACTTCCTCGCATCGACGGTGGCCTACCTTGACGCGCATCCCATGGAGGCCGGCGTCGTGGTGCCGACCGAGATCATCTACGAGCGTGCAGCTGATGGTGGTTGGCTCGAACAGCGGCGGGAGCCATTCTGGCCGGGGCTCTCCTCGGTGACTTTCACGGAGCTGCTCGAGATCAATCGGGCTGTACCGATCTCTGTGCTGTACCGACGTGCCATCCACGACGATGTCGGGTATTACGATGAGTCGCTCGAGACAGTCGAAGACTGGGATTTCTACCTGCGGCTGACACCACGGCACTCGCTGGGCTTTCTTGCCGGACCTCCGCTGGCTTACTGGACGCAGCGTCCCACTGCTCGCGGGAGTGACGGCAATAGCATGTTCGAGCTCGCGGGAGCGCATGAGCGTGATGACCTCGCTGTGAGGGACGCGGCGCTTCGAGCCTGGGTGGAACGAAATGGCGCTGGAATGCCTCTCTTCATTGCCAGTATCGAGAGGCGCCTGCGCGAAAGCTTTGCGCGCGAACTCTCGGAGCAACTCGACCGGCAGCGCGAGGTCCTGGTTCGAGAGATCTGGGACCGGCACCCGGTGTGGCGCCGTGTCCGCCGTGTGCTCCGGCGACGCTGAGGTCGACGCGCGAATACTCTCAGGCTCGCATCGCGGCGACGGCAAGCTTGCTGTCGCCGTCGAAGCTCACCTTGCCGTCGCGAAGAAGAATGCCGCGCGCACAGAGGCCTGACACCATATCGAGATCGTGTGACACCACGACGAGGGATTTCCCTTGCTCATGAAGTTCGCGGATACGCGCAATGCACTTCTTCTGAAACGGTTCGTCACCAACCGACAAGATCTCATCGATCAGAAGGATGTCGAGCTCTGTGTGGATCGCGACGGCGAACGCGAGGCGCAAGAACATTCCGGAAGAGTAGTGCTTGACCTCAGTGTCGATGAATCGCTCGATCTCGCTGAACGCGACGATCTCATCGAATCGCTGTTCGGTCTCACGCTTGCTCATCCCGAGGATCGCGGCGTTGAGGAAGACATTCTCCCGTCCCGAGAGGTCGGGGTGAAAACCTGCTCCGACTTCGATCAGGCCGGCGATGCGGCCACGGGTGAGGACCCGTCCGGAGTCCGGAGTGAGCACCCCCGAGATGAGCTTCAGCATCGTTGATTTGCCTGAACCGTTGAACCCGAGAAGTGCGACGGAATCGCCCTGGTCGATCGTGAACGACACCCCATCCAAAGCATGAAAATCGGTCGACACGGGCTTTCTCTTGACCGTCGCAACGAATGTCTCTTTGAGCGAGTGAGTGTGGCGAAGCCGGAAATTCTTGTGAACGTCGTCTACCACGATCGCTGCGCGCGCGTCCCGATCAGAGTTCCTGGGCAAAACGACCCTCCAGTCGCCGGAAGACCAACTGTCCGACCACCACTGTCAGCAATGAGATCAGGAGAGCGAGACCCGCAAATGTCCACAGGTCAGGAAGAAGCTGTCCATTCTCAGGGTTCAACGGGAACCAAAAGCCTGCGTGGAAGAGCTCGACAGCGACAGTGAGGGGGTTCAAGCAGTAGATCAGGAAGCCGACCTCCCCGAGTTGTGGCCGCACCATCGACCACTGATACATGACAGGTGATGCCCACATCGCACACATCACGATGATCTCGACGAAACTCTGCGCATCACGGAACGCGACATTGATGGCGCCGAAAAGGAGCCCCAGCCCGGTGGAAAGCAGCGCGACGATCAGCAGTCCACACAGAATGGCTGCGACCGCGATCGGAGAGAACTCCCAACCGATGACGAGCGCGATCGCCCAGACGACGATGACCTGGGGGATCGTGTTGATGATCGCGACGAGCATGCTCGACACGGGGAAAAGCTCCCTCGGCAAGTAGATCTTCTTGATCAGCGCAGCGTTGTCGACGATCGAGCGGGTGCCGTTCGTGAACGCCTCGGTGAAGAACGTCACGGCCGTCATACCCGCCAACAAGTACACGGGGTAGTACCCGACCGAACTGTTGAGATTCAGAAAGATGCCAAGAGCCACGAAGAAGACGGCGAACTGAATCAGCGGCTTGACGTAGGACCAGAGCCAGCCGAGGACCGACCCTCGGTAACGAATCTGCACCTCTTTGCGCACCAACAACATCAGCAGATGCCGTCGGCGCAGCACGTCGATCAGGCCGAGCCCCGTACCGGGGGGACGCAGGTCGGCGCCGGAGAGCGTTTCGTTCGTCATGGATCCCTCAGCGCGTCAGCGGAACACGCAACCACAGCATCCTAATCTGCCGTGTGAGGATCGTGGACCGCTGCGCGAAGTGGCGTGCGGCTAGCATGGTGCGGTGCCGGAAGGAGTCGATGTGCGTGTGCGTATCGAGATCGTCATTCCGGTGTGGCGGCATGGGCGAGAGGCCGTCCCGACCGTCCGCTCGCTCCTGGAGTCGGCGGAGGCAGCCTCTGCGGTGGCGCAGACATCGCTTGTGCTGGCCGTCGCGCAGTCATGCGCGGATGGGCTCCCTGCGGTGGTGCGCTCACACGCTCGTGTTGTTCTCATCGGCGATTCTGACGCCGCGGTTCTCGCGGGCCGGGGCCTCAGCCAGTCCACGGCTGACGTCGTCGGGGTCGTGGAGGCGGGTGATCTGGTCGGGGTGGATTGGCTCAGTGCTGCGGCGCGAGTCGCACGCGGTGAGGTCATCCGCCCTGAGTTCATCGTGACGTTCGGCCAGCGGACAGGAATCGGACGTCAGCCGACCTCGCATGGGATCGACCAAGTCTCGCGGCTGCTTGCGCACGTCGATGTGTGGGCCTCAATTTTCGCTGCACGCGCCGACACCGTTCGGCAGGCAGTCGCCGCCGGTGATCTGCGCGGAGGGTCTCTCGCGCTTGCTGCTGCTTTCGCCGAGGAGGGGATAGCGGTACGCACTCCGATCGGTAGCGTCGGATTCATCCGTCGATGGGGCTCGGAGCACCCTTTTTGGCGAGCCGGGCCAGTTCTCGAGAGAGTGCCGCTCCTCACCGACAAACGGTTGGCGACAGATCCGCCGCCCTTACCCGTGCGTGCCCTACGTCCCGCGCGAATTCTCCGAGTCGCCGGCCGCCTCGTCAAACCCTGGCGTGACGCACTGTCATCCTTCATGCGCCGCAGCCGCCCGCGTCCTGTGCCCACGAGCGTGCTCGCAGAATGGGCAACGCTGAACAGCATTGAACCGCTCCTTCCCTACCCGCGCAAAGATACCGGGGCATGGATCGAGCGGTGGGGTCCTCCCACGCCCCAGATCGTTCGTGAATCCAGCGCCTACCTGCGAATCATCGATGCATTACCGTCGTCGATCGACTATCTCTACTTCGCCCCATGGCTCCGGACCGGTGGCGGCGATTCCGTGCTCATTGAATACCTGTCCTCGGTGAAGCGCCAGGACCCGCAGGCGAGCGTTGTTCTGTTGACGACTGAGCCGGTCATCTCGACGCGGCTTGACCAAGTGCCCGCTGGCGTGAGCACCGTAGAACTCGCGCCATTGCTCGCGCGTGGGGTGCCGCGCGACGCATTCGTGGAATGGATCGTTCCTCAACTCATCGCTCAGTACCAACCGCATACGGTCCATGCGTTCAACAGCACGGTGGGTTTCGACGTCATCGAGCGTCATGGCCCCCGACTGAGTCAGCACTCTAACCTCTTCCTCACGAGCTTTGCGATCGATCGCAGCGAAGACGGCGAGGCTCTCTCCGTGATGTTCCTCCGGACACCCGGCTTCTTGGATCCGGTATCGAAGGTGCTCGTCGACAGCCAGAGTTATGCAACTCGTCTGGTCCACGAACACGGCTACGCGCCGGAAAAGTTCCTGGTCCAGCGCAGCGTCGTCTCGTCGGCGCGACGGTCTGCCTCCGCTCCTCGTGACGAGGCGGCCGATGTCCTGAGGGTGTTCTGGGCTGGGCGGTTCGACTTGCCCAAGCGGCTCGACATCTACGCCGCACTTGCCGCTCGGGCGGCGGAACGGAATATGCCGATCGAGTTCCACTTCTACGGACAGGAGGTCATGGGCTCCAGCGGCCTCTCCGAGTCCCTGGCTGTGCTCGACGCTGCGGGCGCTGTTCGTCACCCGCCCTACGCCTCATTTGCTGAGCTGCCACTCGAGGTCTTCGGCGCCTACGTCCTGACCAGTGAGTGGGAAGGGATTCCGTTGACCGTCCTCGAAGCGATGTGCGAAGGTATCCCTGTCGTGGGGCCGCTTGTCGGAGGTGTAGGAGAAGTTCTGAGCGACTTGACCGGCTATCCGATCGGCAGGTTCGACGACATCGAGGCGTATCTCGATGCTCTCCTGGCTATCAGGAACAACCCCCGAGATGCGAGGGGGCGTGCAGAGTTCGCGAAGGCGCGAGTCTCCGAAGAGTTCTCCGTCGGGGCCTTCGATGCTCGCCTGACCACGCTTGTCGGGTACTTCCGTGCGGTCCAGGGTTCCGAGGCTGACGCTTCGGCAGCCTCGTCCCTCAGTTAGGCCTAGGCCACGGGTTCTCGTTCGCGCCGCGCACGTGGGTGCACGAGATCCCTCTCGACGGCCGAGACGAAGGCGGCCCAGGAGTGATGTTGTTCCGCAAAAACCCGGCCTCGGCTGATCAGGCCTTCTCGAAGTCCTTCCTCGCTGACCAGCCGGGCCACTGCCCGAACGTATCCCTCAACGTCCTCGGGACCAGATGTGAGCAGGCCCGTCACACCGTCATGCACGATGTCTGGCACGCCCCCTACCCCGGACGCGATCACAGGAAGCCCCAAGAGCATGGATTGGACCAGCACGAGAGGAAGGCCTTCGTTTTCCGAAGTCAGGAGCAGCGCGTCGTAGTCAGACAGGTTGATCGCGGAGAGACCGCCCGTGTACGGTCCCCGGTAACGCACTCCGGCTCGTGCAAGATCGGCCATCAACGTGTCGCTGTTTTCGGACAGCACTCGCTTGCCCCAGACGTCGATGACTGCGTCCACGCCTGCCTGGGCCAGCCCGTGAGCGATCGCCGGAAGGACGTCGGGCCTCTTCTCGATATCGAGCCGGTGAGGCCAGAGGAGCCGGACCGTCGCGGATGGGGTCGCCGGGTGAGAGATGAGTGACCCTTGAGGAGATACTTCCGCGGGTTGACGGTGCACATGAACGGCGACGTTCGGCGTCGGCAGGGCAAGGACATCGTCGATGAGTGCCGCACTGTTGCTGTTGTCAGTAAGCACGCCTGCGATGTGGTCGAGGAAGGCCCGCTGCGCGTCATCGGTTATCGGATTTGTCGGGTAACCGTCCCCGATCTTGTCGAAAGAGAACAGCGTCGTGTGCACGTCTGTCCCGTCCGTGATCGGTGCGGCGTATGCGCTCAGCGCCTCGAGAAGATGAAAGCAGTTGACCGAGACGATGAGTCGGGGACGCAACAGCACGACAAGCTGTGCGATCAGGCGCTGGCGAATCCGTAGCGGGAGTTCCAACCAGAGTGAGTCCAGGTGCACGTAATTGAGCTCGTCAGGGATGAGGTCGTCATCAGTGCGCGACACATCGAAGGTTCCCAGAATCGTCGTGCGTCCGTGGAACTCGGAGGTCTCGTTCAGTGCTCGCGCGTAGTTCAGGGACACGAGATCAGCGCCGCCGACGCCAAGCCAGGGCACCATCACCAGGGCGTCCCCACGTTCACCGATCTGGTCGAGCGCCTTCTTCAGCACTCGTCCGTAGCCGTCATCGCACGCTTCCCATGCAACCAACCCGTCGATGGCCGAAGCGGTCCACGAAATGGCCGGCTCGTAGCTCGTCGCCTCTCGAAGCGCGGCGGCGAGCGGGGGATACTCTGAACGCAGAGGGAGCTCGGCCCGCGATACTTTCCCCCGGCGGGTTGCGGCTCTCAGCGCCCATCTAGCCGACCGGTAGATGGCGTGCTTGGCCTCCCAGCTCAGCCAGCTCGTGGCGAACCGTGCCGTCGGCAGCGCTGTTCGGTATACCCGATGCGACAGGGGTGGCACGTTTTTCGTCGCCTGCTCCTCGTTGTCCTCGTTGGGCAGTGCGTCCTCGATCTCGCTCATCGAAAACGACGGCAAGATTGACGCGGAATGCCGGTTGTTGACACCGCCGGACTCTCGTACCCGATAGAAGAAGTAGGTATCGGTTGCGACATGATGCCGCACGCCCGCCGCGGTTGTCTCGATGTTCCACAGCCAGTCCTCGGGGCCGTAGCCCGTCCCTTCCACCATGGGTCGGTATGGCGTGTCCAGTAGCACCTGCCGCTCCAGGACGCTGCATGCGGGCCAGGGATTGTGGCGTATGAGATCGAGGTAGCTGACGTCGTCGGTCACGGCGGATCTAATGTGCCAAAGGAGGGAGCGGGCGCCGAAGCTGATCACGTACTCGGGATGAACGATCATGCGTTCATCGGTCGCCTCCAGTAGCTCAAGGGCCTTCACGAGATAGTCGGAGGACACGATGTCGTCGCCGTCCACCAGCGCCACGTACTTGCCCTGCGCTGCCTGCGCCGCCGCGTTGCGCGCCGCGCCAGCGTCGCCGACGGCGACGTTAATCGCACGGCTCGGAACCGTTGCGCTTCCCCTCTTCAGCTCGCGACTGATCTGCATCTGGGTATGCGGGCTTGCGTTGTCCGCGACGATGAGAAGCTCCGCCGAATAGCCGTCGGATACGACCTTCTCCAAGCCCGCGCGTACTGACCGAATCGTTGGGCGGAGTAGTCGCCCTTCGCTGTGTGCAGTCACGATGGCCGTCAGCGTGACGGTCATTGCTCGACACCCTTCCTCTTCACCCGCGCACAGCGCAGACTCGCGCGTACGCTCCCGGCTTCCCCCTGGTACCGGCCGGCCGGATCATCCTCTCATAGCGCCGCATGAGGGAACGTCGGCGACTCCCCAGCGGGCTCCCAGGCGAGGGACACGAGGTCGATAGGATTCTCGAGTTCATACACTGAGCTGAGGGGACCGGATGTCGGGTCGACGGATACTGATCGCGGGATACGGAACGGCGGGCAGGAGCCTCGCGGAGGACGTATCCAGCGCAGGCGATTCGGTCGTCGGCTACCTCGATGACCGGCTCACGGGAGTCGAGATTCTCGGGACGCTCTCTGATGTCGAGGCAGTCGTGATCGACTACGACGTCGATGCTGTCTACTTCGCTATCCCCTCGGCCTCCGGGGACGTGGTGCGCGATTTCACGTCACGTGTCACGCGAGCGGGCGTCGAACTCGCCATCATCCCCCGCACCTATCGGATCATGTCGCGAGAGCGGGTCTCGGTATCGGATCTCACCGACGTCGATGTGCTGGATTTCGTTGGTCGCGCGCCGGTGAAGCACGACATGGTGCATGCTCGCGCGCTCATTGAGGGGCAGCGCGTCTTGGTCACCGGCGCAGGCGGGTCTATCGGGTCGCGGATTGTCTCGCAACTGGCTGCCCTCGATCCCGCCCTCGTGGTGTGTGTGGACAGGTCGGAGCCGGCCATCTTCCGGCTCGGCCAGCAGTTGGGCAGCGACCCCCGTGTCCGCGTCGAGATCGCGGACGTGCAGTCCGAGTCGCGAGTCGCTCAGCTCATGGCCGCGCACGCGCCAGATTTTGTGTTCCACGTGGCTGCTTACAAGCACGTTCCTCTCATGCAGGCCAACGCGGTCGAGGCTTTCAACAACAATGTCTGGGGCACTCTCAACGTCATGCGGCAAGCCGAGGCGCACGGCGTGAAACGGGTTGTCTATGTCTCGACCGACAAGGCGGTGCACCCGACGAACGTCATGGGAGCAACGAAGCGTATCGGAGAACTCATCGTCGCTGATCTCGGTCGCCAGAGCACATCCACGCGATTCTCCGGCGTTCGTTTCGGCAACGTCCTCGAGAGCGAGGGAAGTGTTATGCAGACCTTCCGGCAGCAACTCCAGTCTGGAAGAAACCTGACGGTCACTCATCCAGATATCACTCGCTACTTCATGACAATCGACGAAGCCGCGCAACTCGTCATCCAGACAGCTACGACCGGGCAGAACGGCGAGCTTTTCGTCCTCGATATGGGGGACCCGATCCGTGTCTTCGACCTCGCGCAGAGCTTGATCAACGCCGTCAATCCGCAACTTTCGATCGACATCGTCGGTTTGCGCCCCGGCGAGAAGATGTTCGAGGAGCTCTCGTATCAGGCAAGTTCCGTGGATGCGACAACTCATCCCAAGATCTTTGTCTTGACGGAGCACGACGATCACGGTCGGGGGGAAACGCTCGCCTGGGTCGACGAGACACTCGCTGACACGCTCCAGCACAAGATCACGGACGAGGAGCTCAGGGCTCGATTGCGAGCCTTCGGGTTCTCAGCCCTCCAATGAGCGATCTGTTGAGGGCCTCCGTATTTCCGAGCACGCTTCTTGTCGGTGCTAATGGCCCGATTGGACGAGCCGTGTCACGCCTTTCCGGGGTTCACGATCTCCCCGTTGTGGCGACAAGCAGAAGCGGATCATTGGCCGTTGACGTGTCGATCCCCGCTCAGGTGGAGGCGATCCTTCGGAGCGTGCGTCCCGAGGCGCTCGTCTATCTTGTGCGGGCACCGAGAGGGGCAAGCGACCGGCAGATCGACACCGCCGTGGAGCAGATGCTTCGGGTTGCCTCACTTGCAGTCCAGGCAGGTGTGAGCCGCTTCGTTCTGGCATCCTCTGCTGCTGTCTACGGTGATCGTCATCGAGCGCCCAGGAGAGAATCGGATCCCACCGAAGGCGTGTCGGCTTACGCAACAGAGAAGATCACGGCGGAGCGTCAGCTCGAGGAGTTCGCGCTCGATCGCGGCCTATCTGCCGCTAGCGCTCGCATCTTCAACGTTTTCGGACCTGGCTGTCGGGATTCTCTCCTCAACGCGCTGGTCGAAGGGCCGCCCCCTGTTCTGGCCGTGACGCCGCACTTCGTTCGTGATTATGTGCATGTCGACGACGTCGCGAGCGCGCTGCTCCTCGCCGCCCAGCGGGATGACGTCATCGGTGCGGTGAACATCGGCAGCGGCAGGGGAGTGGACAACTCCCAGTTGGCCGCGGCGTGTCCGGATCGCTACATGGACGGCGACGCCTCGATCCGGTCGTTCAGTGTCGCGGACCCCTCGCGTGCACGCGACGAACTCGGGTGGCGCGTCAAGGCAGATCCGTTCGCTTTCGTGCGCTGCGACTAGGTGCGGGAACAAGAGCCGGCTGCGGATGGATCGGCGGCCCGCCGACAGCTGCTGCAGGTGCCCTCAAAACGAGTCGGGTATCATCAACCGGTGACATGTCGACACGGATTCCACGGGGCTCGGGAGCGTGCCGTGAGCTCTTACCGCCGTCGTACCGTCACCAGATCGCTGTCGGTGTCGTCGCTGTGCCGATAAATAGGCTAGCTGCCGGTGCAGCATCAGTGACTACGCCCGCGCGACGGGAATCTTCGCGTCGATCAGCCCGCCTCTTGGGACAGTTCATTCGGTTCCTCGGGGTTGGGGTTGTGTCCTTTGCGGTCGACTACGGCTTGTATGTGCTGCTGTTGACCTGGCTCCAGTACCTCGTTGCCAGCAGTATCTCGTTCACAATCTCACTGATCCTCAACTATGTCCTCACCTTAAAGTTCGTGTTTGTTGCTCGTCCGGGCCGGAATATTCCCAAAGAGTTTGCATACTTTCTTGGCCTCAACGTCATCGCGCTCGGATTGAACCAGGCGATCCTTCTTTTCGCAGTCGAACTGCTCGACTTCTCCGAGCTCGGGGGAAAGATCGTCGCCACGGCGGTTGTCGTCGTCTACAACTTCATCTCCCGGAAGATGCTCATCGAACGGTCGTCTCGACGCATACTTCTGCGCGAGAGGAGCAATGAAGGGCCTGGCAATGTGGAGTCGGTCGGCCTTGATCTCGAACCCCAGGTAGGCGATAAACAGTCCGCCGAGCCAACCAGTCCACAATGAGATGCCGAGCATCATCGATATTCCTGCCCCTGCCGATCGTCCGCGCCTCATTCCCACCACCCGAACGGCCTCACAATCGTGCGGCCAGGAGAAGTCAGAAGTTGCCGCTCTATGAATAGTCCTCAGCCCACAGCACTGCCCGCAAAAGCAGCTCCGCGCCTGCGTTTGGGTCCTCTCCGTCATGGCGGCCTACTCGGGGTGATAATCGTAACGCTCGGGTATCTCGCCCTCTCCATTCCTCGAATGGGCGATTTGTACGTGATTGATGAGGCGGTGTTTCCGTATGTCGCTGATGGCATCCTGAAGAACGGTGCGCCCTTTTACTACAACGGGGAACTGAGACCTGCCGACTTCGGCCTCTGGCACCCACCTCTATACGACTATCTGTTGGCCGGGTTTGTCGGCGTCTTCGGGTTCTCTCCTGTGTCCGTGCGCGCATTCGGACTCGTCTGTGTAATCGCGTCGATGTATGTGCTTTTCCTGGTTCTGCGACGCATCATGCCCAACGCGCCACAGCTCGCTTACGTCACGCTTGCCGCTCTCGTTCTTCTTAGCCCCCAGATCATCAGCGGCGCACTCGTTCCCGACATCGATGGATCGTTCGGGGTACTTGTCGTGGTTTTGGGGCTCTGGCTTGCGACCGCCGTCAAGCAGGATGCGCTATCGGTGCGGATGCTCCTCCTGCTCGTCGCTTTTGCGACACTCACCGTCGCGACGAAGTTCACGATCAGCGGCTTTGTCGCTCTCATCATCGGTGTCGCCGCGCTCCTTTCGTCATCCCAGCGTTGGATCAAGGCCATCGCAGTCGTTGGAAGCTTCGCGGCAGGAACACTCTTGTCCCTCGCGCTGCTCGTCATCACCGGCGCACTCATCGGTTTTGATGCGCGTCTGCCGTTCGACTACCTCTTTGAGTCGCTGAGTTCGCGAACGCCAGGGCGTGGTGGAGTCTCCGGCGCAATTGCCACTCTCTTTGAAGGTCCGGGTGCGACGCTCGTTTGGATTGGGCCAGCCTTGCTCGTCGCGGCGATGGTTGCCGCGGTCGCTATCCCTGTACTCAGAGTTCCCGCAGTCGATGCGCGGCTTGTCGTGTTGAGTGCGGCCTCGGGCGTCGTGATCTTGATCGGCTACGCCTTCATCTCCGCCAGCCCCTTCCAGTTCCCGAAGTACACCCCGATTGCGGTCCCTGCACTCGCGCTGGCGGCGACAACGCTCGTCAGCTTGGTGCCGCGTCGCGCATTCGAGGGTCTTCGCTCGGCACCGGGTCGCATCATCGGCGGCCTCCACATCATTGTCATCTTCGGCGGCGCCATCGGCATGTTCTTCCTCGCGACGAGGAACGAGAAGATTCACGGGCGCACGCTCGCGGATCTCGCGTTCCTCTCGCTGTGGTGTTTCGTCGCCGTCACCATTGTGACTGTCGCCGCGCTTCTGCTCGTGCGGCTCAATAGCCGTGAGCGGCCGAAGATTTCTATTGCCTCGATTGTGGCGTCCGGTGCAGTCATCGCACTCTTGCTGACACCGGTAATGGCGCAGGTTACCGCAGCTGCGGTCAACGTTCTGTCACCCTACGCAACACGCTATTACTACGGCGAGCGGGGCATGGATCGCTTCGTCAGAGAAGCGGAGCAGTTGGTTCCCGGGGGAACGCAGATCATCGGCCCCAAGGACATCGGGTTCCAGATCGATCGACGGTTCTACGAGGACGCGCTTCTTTTCGCTTCGCCAGTGGATGAGTTCCGGAGCTTCGTTGAAGACGAACGGATTCCCTTCGTCGTGACTCGCAAGAAGCACGACTACTCCGAGGCCGTCTATCCTGAGTATTTCGACGTGGTCCGCGAGTATTACGAGCCCGTCATTGACTCGCCAGACATGGATTTCGTGCTCTGGAAGCTGAAAGCCGGAGCCTAAGCCAGCGTCAACGCGTCTCGTTTCGCAACGTGTGCGGGGTGGTGAGAGCCGGCCCGTGCATTCTGCGCCACGGTCGTCCCACGGAGTGACCGATCCTAGTCTTTGCTGCCTTGCCCGTTGGTGACGGTG
>NZ_DCBW01000016.1:59526-59832 GCF_002313585.1 Microbacterium sp. UBA1097
CCTTGGAATTGTTGCGTGTAGTTGCCGTTGGTGGGGTTGGCGGAGGGGGCGCTGGTGGGGTAACCGAGGATGTTGTATTCGCGTCCCCAGTCTGACCAGACGCGGACGACCTCGCGGGGTAGCGCGAAGGTGCCTGCGTTGCTTTGGACGATCCATCCGCCGTCGTAGGGGCGGTAGCAGTTGCCGCCGTTGAGGGTGCATAGGGGGCCGGCTGATTGAGTAGCGCCGAGCCAGGTGTTGGCCAACGCGGTACCGACCCAGGGATCGGTCGAGGAGGTGAGTCTGCCTTGCCCGTTGGTGACGGTG
>NZ_DCBW01000016.1:60155-115907 GCF_002313585.1 Microbacterium sp. UBA1097
CCTTGGAATTGTTGCGTGTAGTTGTCCCAATTCGTGGGTGTGGGGTCAGAGGTCGGCATTCCGAGAATGTTGAGCTCGCGTCCCCAGTTGGACCATGTCGTCACGCTCGAATTTGGCACGACACGAATCCCGATATCGTCGTGCGACACGACCCACCCCCCTTCGAAGACCTGTATGCAGAACCTGGAGGAGCTGCACTGCGCATCGGTGAGAGGCAGGCCGAGCGGACCGTACTCCCTGCCCCAGTAGCCCCAGACTGTTCGGACATCCGTGGCGACCAGGCGCACACCGATCCGATCGTTAGAGACGAGCCAGCCCCCTGCGAACTCCTGGCGACACGCGTCCTGCATGTCCGCGCACGACCGGGCAGATGCCGGGAACCCCAGGGGGCCGAACTCTCGCCCATAGTTTCCCCATGTGGTCGTATACGCATTTGTCACAGCAAAGACGCCTGACGGTCCCCGTGCGATCATCCCTCCCTCGAAGGACTGCACACAGCCTTCCGAGGAGCAGCTGACTGCGGAACGCGGGTGACCCAGCCAGGCTCGGTTGGCGGCATATACGTCCGCAAACTCTGCTGGTACACCAAAACCTTGAGTCGAGCCGAACCAGTCCGTGAAGTAGTTGAAGAAGTTCCGATTGCCATAGCTCGAGCAGGCGTCACCGAGGCCGTACCCGGCCGAGAGAGCAGCTTGATTCGGCTGGTAAGGCGTGTAGTAGTAAAGATTGGCCGTCGCCTGGTTCTCGATGAAGACTGGGCCTCGGCCACATGAGGCATTCGGGTGGTAGAGCACGTTCCAGGTGCGTCCAGGCGAATACCACGTGAAGAAGTTACTTGTACCCGGCGGGTTGGCGTAGCGCTTGAGCTGCCACGCGCCACCGTGCACTTGGTTGAAGAGGCCGTAGTAGCGGACGTCGCATGCCGCGGTATCTGGGCATCCTTGGCCCATAGCGGCCTGGTAAGCCCACGAACTTGGCGCAGTCGAAGTAACCAGTCCCTGCTCCTTCTGGAGCATCACCAGGATCACCTGCGGATTGATCCCGCAGGCTTGCGCGACCTTATAGATCACCCGAGAAGCGCGTTCGACTTCACCTCCGGCGTAGGCGCCGCACATTGCATCTGAAGCGATCGAACGGGTTTGCACATAGTAGTCCTTCAAGCACGTGTAGCCCGATCTACATGTAGCCACCTTGCTCTCGAGGAACGACTGAATCTGCGCCTCGGACATCGTGCCCGCGTTGAAGAAGACCGCGTCGCTGATGATGTTTCCCGGTTTGAACTGGCTGAGATCGGCCGTCTTCGCAATCGCTGACGTCGGACCAATATCGCTTGACATGCGGACGCTGCCGTTCGCCTCTGCGCCACTAGACGCACTGGCACCCGTGACGAGTGCCGCCCCAACCAGCAGCGGCGCGGCAATAAGAGCCCATGCGCGGCTTATCCTCCATCGGAGAAGCGTCGGGCTGGATCTCACTACGCGCGCCATCGTCCTATTGTCCCCGACGTGGCCCCAGCGGACGTCGTCGGCGGCTGCGTGTTTTATGCTGCTCGGGTCGCCGGACATCGAGGCTTGTTCTCGTTCCTCTCCTTCGCCGCTCGGACGTCTCGGTCTTCTGGAGCGAATGGTTCGGGGACCGAGATGTCGCACCTAGACTTGGTCCGTGATTCGCGCGACGCCTAATACTCTTGCTCACCGTGGTTCGAGCTGGCATCGGATGGTTCGGCGAGGCCAGGGCACTCCGTGCAGAGCGGCGTTCCACCCGGGAGGCGCCGTCTCTAGGGACAGAGGCTAGTCCGTGTCTATCGCGCCCAACTCGCGAGTCGTTTCGGCGGGAACGCGTGTAGCTCCTCTTGCCCTCTGGGGTGCGGTACTTGCGGCTGTGGGACTGTTCGTCTTCACGGTAGCTTCGTTGATCAACGTGCCAATCAGGCTCGCTTTTCCGGTTGCCGACGGTTTCTTCCGTGACGTTGTGTGGATGTCCGGCGCGCCCCTCACTCTCGGTACCGTTCTCATCCTCGCGGATTTTCTTCTCTTCTATCGTCGGCGCCGCCAGGGGCATGAGCTATCGCGCGACACTGTAGATCGCTCTGCGGTCACGGTAGTGCTCACGGCATACAACGATGAGGCGAGTATCGCTAACGCCGTTTCGGACTTCCTCGCGAACCCTCTCACGAAGCGGGTGGTGGTCGTCGACAACAACAGCGCCGACGGCACGGCCCGTGCTGCAGCGAATGCGGGTGCGACCGTCGTCGTTGAGGAAAAGCCAGGATATGGTCGTTGCGTATACCGAGCGCTGAGCGAAGGGGCGAGCTACACCGACACGGAGCTCGTCGCACTGTGCGAAGGCGACATGACCTTTCGAGCCTCCGATCTGGAGAAGCTCCTTGCATATATTCCGCACGGTGATGTCGTAAACGGTACGCGTATCGTGGAACAACTGCGCGAGAAGGTCACGCAACTCACCACATTCATGTTCTGGGGCAACTTCATCGGTGGAAAGTTTCTTGAGTTCAAGCACCTTGGCAGAGGCACAGTCACTGACCTCGGCACGACCTACAAGCTCTGCCGCTCCGCCTTCCTTAGAGACCATCTCGCAGACTACGACCCGAGCGTCAATCTTGAGTTCAACGCTCACTTTCTCGATGTCACACTCAAGAATGGCTTCAAGCTGGTAGAGGCGCCCATCACTTTTCACGCGCGAGAGGGTGAATCGAAGGGCGGCAATGTGTCGAATTCGAGAGCCACTCGCGTAGGTCTCAAGATGCTTACGGGTCTGCTGATCTCATGGAGGTTGGTGCGTACCCGGGACCCTCGGTGAGCTCACACGTAGCTAGACGCGGGCGTGAAACAACGCGTCAGGCGACGACACCGCGAAAGTAGTCGACTGTCTGGGTGAGGCCGCGACGCAATTCCACGGTGGGTTCCCAGCCGAGCTCGCGGCGAGCAAGGGTGATGTCGGGCTGCCGCTGCTTCGGGTCGTCCTGGGGCAGCGGGCGGTGTTCGATGCCGGAAGAACTGCCGGTGATCTCGAGTACGGTCTGCGCGAGCTCGAGCATGGTGAACTCGCCCGGGTTGCCGACGTTGATCGGGCCCGTCACGTCGTGTCCCGTGTTCATGAGGCGCACCATGCCGTCGACGAGGTCGTCCACGAAGCAGAACGACCGCGTCTGCGAGCCGTCGCCGTAAATCGTGATGGGCTCGCCACGCAACGCCTGCACGATGAAGTTCGAGACCACACGGCCGTCGTTGGGGTGCATGCGAGGCCCGTAGGTGTTGAAGATGCGAATGACCTTGATGTCGAGGTCGTGCTGACGGCGGTAGTCGAAGAACAGCGTCTCGGCCGCTCGCTTACCCTCGTCGTAGCAGGAACGCGGGCCAATGGGATTGACGTTGCCCCAGTACTCCTCGACCTGCGGATGCACGGCCGGGTCCCCGTAGACCTCCGAGGTCGAGGCCTGGAGGATCGGTACGCGTAGCCGCTTGGCCAGCCCCAGCATGTTGATGGCGCCCATCACGCTGGTCTTGGTCGTCTGCACGGGATCGTGCTGATAGTGCACGGGCGAGGCGGGGCAAGCCAGGTTGTAGATCTGGTCGACTTCGAGGTACAGCGGGAAGGTCACGTCATGACGAATGACCTCGAACCGAGGATTGGGGAAGAGGTGTTCGACGTTGCGGCGACTGCCCGTGAAGAAGTTGTCGACGCAGATGACCTCGTGTCCCTCGTCGAGCAGACGCTCGCTGAGATGGGATCCGATGAAGCCTGCGCCACCGGTGATCAGAACTCTCGATGACACCGCCACAGCCTAGCATCGGTGCCCTGCGCGTCAGCGGGTGGTCGAGACCATCCTCCGCTGCCCAAACGTGCGGCCCAGCGCGCCTTCGAGGCGTCCGGCGAACATGGGCCACCCGTCGCTGACTCGCACCGGCCTCGGATTGCGGATGCCGTAGAGCAGTCCGGCTCCGACGAAGGCGGCGCGCCACCAGAGCGGGTACCCATGCACGCTCACCGCCCGACCTGTTCCTCTGCCGTATGCCCGCAGCTTTCGGCGACGTTCGGTGTCGGTGAGGCCGAAGGCTGTCGAGATGCCGTCCACGTGGACGGCGCGGTCGACCCAAACGAAGGAGTCGACGACGGCAGGGCGGGTCTGCATCACCCGCAGCAGCAGGTCGGTACCTTCCGCGACCTGCCACGGGGTGTCGGCGCCCGGTCCGATGCTCTCGTCGAAGCCGCCGACCTCATCGAAGAGTGACCTCTTCATGAGGATGCCCATCTCGATGACGCTCCACACGTTGAAGATGTCGAGTCGGGTGCCCGGGTCGGGAAGAGTCGTCTTGGGCCCTCGCTCGTCCCATGACGTGAACCCGCCCACCAGGAAGCCCGGGGCGGAGACCACTCCGCGGAGCGACGTAATCGTCCCGCGTGGATAGCTCGTGTTGTCGTTGGGAAATGTCACCACGAACTCGCCCGGCGGAAGCGCCGCGACGCCGGCGTTACGTCCGCGCGACGCCCCGCGTTCGGACGTCGTAACAGTGACAGGTAGGCCGCGCCTGGCGTATTCGTCTGCCAGTATCGCCACTGCTTCGTGGTTACCCTGCGCGACGAAAACGACCTGGTCGTTCGGTGTCAACTGCCCATCGAGAGAAGCGAGCAGGGCGCGGAGGGCGTCGATACGCCCGAGCGTGGTGACGATGAGCCCAAGATTCACGATCTCCATTCTGCCTGGGGGTCCGTGCTGTGTGTCCGTCACGGGAGTTGCTCGAACGCAAGGTACGCCGGGTCCGGTGCGTGTCTACCCAAGCGCCATCCCGCGAGCACGTACCTCGCGCCTCGCACGTCACCCGATAGTGCTGTGACGGCGGCCTTGGTGGCGAGGCGAGCAAGGCCGAACGCCGTGGTCCGACCACCACGGAGGGTGAGAAAGTGCCGGAACGCCTGGCTCGCGTAGGCCAGAACCCGCGAGCCTGCACGCGCGTGAGACGACGACACGGCGTGAACCAAGCGTGCCTCCGCAACTTCGGCGAACCCGACCTCGGCGTCGGCCAGTCGAAACCCGTACTCAACGTCCTCCCAATACATGAAAAAGCGCTCGTCGAGCATTCCGGCTCTCGAGATCGTCTCTCTTCTGAGGAGCACGCACGCCCATGTCAGGAAATCCGGCCGCTCTCCCGACCGCGGCTGTCGGATACTCCAGGTCCAACGGTTGAGCACTCCGCCTGCCGAGAAGAATCTGCCTTCGGGAGTGACGATACGCGGCCCGACGATTCCGAGCGATGAGTCTCGATCGAGTGCATCGCTCAACTTCGCGAGGTCATCGGGGTCGAGGGTTGCGTCATTGTTGATCACCAGCAGTCTCTCGATCGCAGAGTCTTCGAGGAGATCTCGCATACCGGTGTTCACGCCCACCGCGAATCCCGTGTTCGACGCCAGCTCATGGAAGGACAGCCGCGGATCGGCGCTGAAAAAGGAAGCGATGCGCCCGTCCGCTTCGTTGTCGACGACCACGATTCGGGCGACGTGAGGGCTGCGGAGCAGCCGGTCAACACATTCACGCGTCTGCGCGCGGTCGCGCCATGTGAGAACGACCGCACCGATAGCGGGGCGGGGTGCGGGCGAAGAGCCATCGCTTGGCTTCGTCATCTGTGCGATCTCACTTTCCTACAGGCGGGGTCTCATGCCATGCCCTGACGGCCGCTGCGCACGGAGCCCAGAGCAGCAGGGTGGACAATCCTTCGGTGACGGCGTAGCCGATCGCCGCGCCGATGGGGCCGATCGTGATGGCCAGTGCGATCATCACAGGTATGCCGACTGCGCTCGCGATGAGTGAGGCGCGAACGACCACCCGCGTTTGGCCCGCGGGAAAAAGTACGTGGCGCATCATCGACGTGCGCAGCGAGAGGAAGGCGAACACCAGCCCCATGGTCGCGAGGATCGCGTAGCCGGCTGCTGCCGCCTCCCCGAAGAGGATGAGGCTGGCCCAGTGTCCGAGAACAGCGAGCGCGACGCCACCCACGAGTCCGAACCCTCCGTGTGCGGCGAGGGCAATGCGGACGCGACGAGCGCGCTCGCGCCCACTGACTTCACCCACCCAACTCTGGAGCGCACTGGCGAGGGTGAAGGGGAGGATGCTGCCGAGCTTGAACATCTTGTCGGCGGACGCGAACCCCGCGGCCGCCTCGGGTGCAGCAGTGACATTCACGAGGGGGGCGGGAACGCTCGAGTACGCGCTCTGCGTCGCGTCGTTCAGGGCCACCGGGAAGCCGCTCCGCAAGAGACTCGGAATCTCGCGGAGCGAGGGCCAGGATCCCGGCTCCTTTCGCAGTAGTCGCCACGTGAACACCGCCGTTCCCACAAGGGTTACGAGGATCCCGGCGATGGGGTAGACCTCGACGAATCCCGTCGCGGCGATGACTACGGAAGCGGCGATGGTCACGATGAGGCGCGGGAGTGCGTCGTAGAAGATGATGGTGCGTGGGTCACCGACGCCCGCGCAGTACCAGGTGAACGACAACGCGATCACAGCGCCTTGGGTGCCCATCAGGACGGTGAGCCATTCCGCGCCAGGTGAAGCGATAAACCAGCAGATGATCGCGAGCGCGGGAATCGCTACCGTTGCGATGAGGAGGCGGACGGCGATCGATTCGCGGTACAAACGAGCCCGATGAGCGTCGTCGAGCGCAACCGATACGAGTGCCGGTCCGATCGCTGCCCATCCGTAGCCGACGACGATGGCGATGAATGTCCCGACAGCCTCGCCGGCGATGGCGCTGGCCCATCCGCCAGGGCCAGCCGTTCTCGAGACGAGAGGCAGCACCACCAGCGGTGATATCGCTGACAGCGCCGGCGGGAGCATAAATCCGAAGAGGCGCCTGCGCATGCTGAGGCTGCTCATCGTCTCGATCCGCGCCGGGACCGGTCGAGTGCATCAGCCAAGGCCTGCGCAGTGGCCTGAGCGGCGCTCTCCCAGGTGAATCTTGCGGCCCACGTGAGCGCTGCCTCGCGATTGTCCGTATCCCATGGAGTGCCGAGAGTGCGCTGGATCGCATCGGCAAGCGAGCGGGGCTCGCCGACTGGTACGTAGCTCGCGACGCCGCCGCCTACCTCTCGAAGCACGGGAATGTCGCTCGCGATGACGGGGACGCCTCGACGCAACGCGTCCAGCACAGGTAACCCGAATCCTTCTGCTCTCGACGGGCAGACGTACACGGCCGCCACCTGGTAAAGGGCTTCGAGCTGGTCGCGTGTCACCCAGCCGGGAAGGATCACGTCATCGTCAAGTCCTCGCCGAGTCACCTCCGGAGCCAAGGGGTCAGGGAGCTTGCTTCCTGCGATGACTGAAACTGGCCGATCCTTGGGGTGGATACGACTCAGGGCGTCCAGGAGACCTTCCAAATTCTTATGTGGAAGGCGACTGCCTGTGCTCAAGAGGACCGACCGGTCCCGAGGAATACGCAGATCGGCGATCGCTGCCCAGGGGTCAGCGACGGGGCGGGGTGCCTCGCTGCCGTTATGGGCGATGCGAATGCGATCGTCGGGGACGCCCAATAGGTTGTGGATGCTGGCCGCAGCCGCATGAGAGACCGTGAGAACGAGGTCAGCGGTGCGCGCTGAGCGGGTCATCAGCCATGACGTCGCCGCGCGCTGCGCGCGTTCCCGGCGACTGCCGGGCACTTCGTCATAGATCGCATCGTGCACGGTGACAACCCGCGGGACACCGTGGACGATCGGCCCGAAGTTCGCCGGCGCCCAGACCAGGTCAGCGCCGTTGCGCCTTGCAAAGGTATCGGTAGCGACGATCGCGCCTGCTGCCCAGCTCGCCGGGCCAGCGCCGACCCACCCGAGCGTATGAACACGTCCAGGGAAGAATTCGCGCACGTGTTCGGTTCCCGCGCGACCGGTGAGCGCGGCGAACTCGATCCCCGGCAGAAGCCTCGGAAGTCGAGGCAGCAGTTCGCGCGCGTAGGTTTCGGTCCCTCCCCTCAGGCCGGTGAAGCCGAGCAGATCGACGAGGATTCGCACGCCGTTCAGCTCTCGATCACGGCATCCGGACGTTGCTCGCGTCGTGGAGTCGTCAGGACGCCCGAGAAGAAGCTCATCATGATCGTCTGGAAACCGAGGATCATGCCCAGGGCGCTGGGGATGGCGATCCGCACGACCTCAGCAGCGTCCTGCGGCCCGAAGTCGAGGCTGCCCCAACGGATGACCTGCGCGATACCTATCCCCACGCCCAGCACGAAGAGCGCCACACCGACAAGCAGCCCCCGCTCCGCCGTCCATCGGGCGACCACTCCCCGAAACTGCGCACTCGTCGGGAGGAAGGCCTCCTGGGTCGCGTAGAGCTTGGTGAGCCAGAAGAACAGGAGCGACTGGTATCCGATGACGCACAGGGCGCTGGCGTAGACCATCGTCGTGACATCGAACCCGATGCCGCCAATGCGGACACCGCCGAATGAGAGCACGCCCACGGCGATCGCTCCGAGGAAGAACGCCACCAGCCCGGGGTAGACGAACAGCCACCGCGGCGCGAAGATCAGCAGGAACCGCAGGTGTCGCCATCCGTCGTGCCAACTCCGCAGGTGGGGCGGGCGAGAGCGGCCGTCCTTCTTCAACGTTGTGGGCACTTCTTCGATGCGGTACTTGGGGCGCGCGAGGGTCGACTTGACGACCATCTCGGAGGCGAATTCCATCCCGGTCGTCTGAAGATCGAGATCCCGGATGCTGTCACGGTTGAACCCGCGCAGCCCGCAGTGGAAGTCGCCGATGTTCGGGCGGAAGAAGAGCTGGCCGATTCCCGAGAGCACCGGATTGCCCAGGTATTTGTGCAACGGGGGCATCGCCCCGGGAGCTATTCCGCCACGGAATCGGTTGCCCATCACGAGGTCGGCGCCGTCCCGGAGCCGATCGACGAACGGCTGCAGGTTCTCGAAATCGTAGCTGTCGTCAGCGTCGCCCATGATGATGTATCGACCGCGGGCGTTCTCGATGCCGTTGATGAGCGCCGCACCGTATCCCCGCCGAGGGGCGTGGGACACGCGCGCGCCCAGGCGCCGCGCAATCTCTTGGGAGCCGTCTGTGCTGCCGTTGTCAGAGATGAGCACCTCGCCGGCGATGCCCGACCCCTCGAGAAAGCCCTGCGCCTTGCGTATGCAGACCTCGAGCGTCTCGGCCTCGTTGAGGCACGGCATGAGGATCGTCAGCTCGAGTTCGGCTGCGTCGTTCGTCGCGGTCACGGGAGGTGTCCTTCGTTCGGGTGGCTGGGGGCGGGGTGTCCGTCGATCGCCGCCACGATGGCATCCATCGTCCGGGAGATCGTGCGGGTCTGTACCGCATCCTGGTACCACTGGTAGGTCGAGTCTCGCAGCCGATCGCCGTCGCGTACGCACGCGACGATCGCTGCTGCCAGATCGTCGGCAGCGTCGGATGCGGCGACGTAGCCGTTGACGCCGTCATCCACGAGTTCTGTCGCTGCGTTTCCCTCGTCGGCGACAAGCACGACGGGCGTACCGTGGGCTGCCGCCTCGACGACGACCAGGCCGTAGCCTTCGCGGCGGGACGGGTTTGTCAAACACGCGGCTGTTGCCATGAGATCGGTGAGTTCTTCCTGCTCGATAAAGCCGGGCATCCGCGTCCATGCGCTGCCACCGACGCGGCCTACCTCTGCGCGGACCTGTTCCGTCGTGGCTCCCTCGCCGAGGATCACGAGTTCGAGGTCGGGAACCGCCGTTCGGGCTGCCGCAACCGCCGCGGGGAGAGACTCGACGCGTTTGTCGGCGATGTGACGGCCCGCGTAGAGCACGAACGGGGGCTGTGTCGCATGCCTGGGCGGACTACTCGCTGTGGTGCCGTCGATGAGGCCGGGGCTGACAAGCAGTGTGCCGCGGAAGTCTTCGCCACGGAGGCGATTTGCGCTCAGTTGCGAGTGACAGGTCGCAATTGGTGTCATCGCGATGGCGACGCGCTGCAGCAGCCAAGCGATCGTGCCCATGACCACGCCGGAGTAGGCGATCCACTGCGCCCGCCCCCATACTTCGAGATAGTCCACGATCAGAGGTGTTCGTGAGCCGATGAGGGCAAGCCGCGCCGCGAAGACGTTGAGCACGGGCAGGCCGCTGACGATGACCGCGCGCGTGCTGCGCCGTCGGCGCCGGAGCGCCCCGAACACGCCTGTGGCAAATCGCAGTGCCGCGCCGCTGCGTCGCACGCCCGCGTCGTCGTAAAGACGAAGCCGACCGGTGATCGCCTCGATGCGGTACGGAGCCTCTGGTGCCGGACCCTCCCATTGGCGCGCGGTGAGGTACTCGACGTGCTCGCCGCGCGTGATGAGGTCGCGGGCGAACGCGTCGTATTGGCGCTCGCCGCCGCCCTTGGTGAGGGGGTAGAGACAGTCGAAGACTATGGCGATATCGCGTCGTGTCATGCTCAACAACCCACGACCTGGAACAGTCGCGCGTCGCCCTGCGAGTCGACCAGTTCGAGGTGCTCGCCGGGAGCCAGATTCTGGATCCCGGCGTACGCCTGCGCGCCTTCGGCGCTGTCGAGAATGTCGCGATCGCCGAAATCGAGGACATAGTCGACCCCCAGCGCGCGGATGCTGCCACACACGCGCGGGTCTTCGTCGATGTCGCGAAGGTGGGCGTCGAGGTACAACTCGTCGTCGCTCCGCGTGCCGAACACGTGCATCTCTGTAACGTCCCGCCCCGCGATGGCCAGAGCGAGGGAGGCACCCGTGCGAGGGCTGCCCGCGATCAAGGCATCCTCGGGGACCTCGTCGCCGAGGCGCTCGAGCAGTGCGCGCTCGTCCGGGCTCAGCAGGAGAGAATCCGGAGTCGAGGAGTAGGCCTCCCTGACCTGCGAAAGCGCACCGCGTACATTGCCGGCAGCAGCCACCGACAGGGTGAAGACGACGAGGACCGCGACGATCGCTGCGCCTCGCGCGCTCCGGCTCCAGGACCACGAACGCATCAGGTCGCCGAGGCGATCGGCAAGATATGCGCCCCCGAGTGCCGCGAGCGGGATCATTCCCATGGGGAGCATGGCGGCCAGGCGATTGGCGTCGTTGTACCAGGGATTGGTCAGAGCTTCCCGGAGGAAGAACTCGCGGGGCGTGCCCGATGCAATGACGAAGAGGAACACGGTGACAGCGAACGGTACGGCGACGACGAACAATGACGGGCGCCGAACGATCGCGACCACCGCGGCACCCAGAAGAACCGCGGCGACGAAGGCCGGCGCGAAACCTCTCGGCGCCGCGAGAAGTCCCTCGCCGAACGCCTGGGCGGCGGATTGCCATCGGTCCCAGCCGGAATGCTCCGCGGACGTCCGGCCGGCGATCCACAGGATCAGCCCGAATGCGAGCAATGCGGCGGCGCCGACACCAGAGCGCACGGATGCGCGAAGCGTGCGCACGTGCAGGGCGTGCTGCAGCAGCTGGATCAGCACCAGGGGAGTGGACAGCGCGTATGCGACCAGCAGCGCGTTCGGATGGGCGAGGAACGCGCCGCCGGCAAGGAGCAGGAGCAATGCCACGTCGCGCAGGAGCAGCGGGCGGGGACTTCGGCCGAGCCGTATTGCGACGGCGATGACCGCGGGAGCGACCGCGTACCCGGTTGCATTGGGGTAGAGCACACCCCAGTTGAAGAACAGCGCCGGGAAGGCGCCGAACCCCGTGGACAAGACCGCTGCAGAGACGGCCACCGCCGCGCGTTCCCCGGCAAGGGTGAGGGCGAGCCCGGTCACGGATGCGGGCCAAAGAAGCGCCGATACGGCGATGTTTGCGACGTTCACCGCGACGGGCACCGTCGCGCTGGTGGTCACGGACACCAGGGACGCGAGGGCGTGCCAGGCATTCGGATAGAACGCGATGTCGGACGTGGCGCCGATGTTGAACGCCGACGCGTTGGCGGTTTCGACGGCGTACCGAACGCTGTTGAGATGAACGATGTTGTCGAATCGCTGAGCGATGTTGTCGGGGTCCGCGAACGCCCACACCAGCTGTGCAGAGATGACGACGAACGCCGTTGCCAGTGCGCCGACAGTCCACCACACGAGGTGTGGCGTGTCGGCGGGGCTTGCGAGCCCTCGGGCAAGTCGACGCAGACCGAACGCGACAGCGCCAATGAGGATCGTGAGCGCGAGAACGGGGAGAAACGACCATCGCATGCCCACCAGAGGAGCGAGTACGGCAGCCGCGGCGATGACGGCCGCCGAGGTCGCTGGTACGAGCAGTAGCGTCTTGGCGTTTCGGATTCCCCAGCCGGCGGCGACAATGACCGCCCCGGGGAGGATCAGCGCGAGTACCGCCACCGTGAACGGCGCGATCGCAGCCGACCAGCTCTCGATCATGTGCCTGATCGCCCCTTCGTTCGGTCAACGCATCATGGTAGTAGATGCGTCAGTTCACTCCCTGCGCAGCCGCTGAGGAGCCCAGGAGCACGGCGCCGGTAGACTGCCGGGGTTGACCGCGCACCGAGCCGCCGATGCGCGGCTCCCCGATCGAAAGTCTGATCCACCATGGACCTTCTCGTTGTCGGCTCGGGCTTCTTCGGTCTCACGATCGCTGAGCGCGCCGCGAGCGCCGGCCGTCGCGTGACGGTGATCGACCGCCGACCGCATATCGGCGGCAACGCTTACAGCGAGGCCGAAGCATCCACCGGGATCGAAGTCCACCGGTACGGCGCCCACCTTTTCCACACCTCGAACGCGACAGTGTGGGAGTACGTCAACCGATTCACGGCATTCACGCCCTACGTGCACCGTGTGTACACGAACCACGGCGGAGTCGTCTATCCCCTGCCGATCAACCTGGGCACGATCAACCAGTTCTTCGGAGCCGCCTACTCTCCAGCCGAAGCGCGGGCGCTGATCACCGAACAGGCGGGGGAGTTCGACCCGAAGGCGGCCCGTAACCTCGAAGAGCGCGCCATCGGCCTGATCGGGAGGCCGCTGTACGAGGCATTCATCCGCGACTACACCGCAAAGCAGTGGCAAACCGATCCGACCGAGCTGCCCGCCGAGGTCATCAGCCGCCTGCCGGTGCGCTACACGTACGACAACCGCTACTTCAACGACACCTGGGAGGGTCTCCCGGTGGACGGCTACACCTCCTGGCTCGAGCGGATGGCCGACCACCCGAACATCGAGGTGAAACTCGACACCGACTTCTTCGATGAGACACAGCCTCTGAACAAGTCGGCCACCGTCGGGCAGGTCCCCATCGTGTACACCGGCCCCATCGACCGGTACTTCGACTTCGCGGCTGGTGAGCTGTCGTGGCGAACCCTCGACTTCGAGGAAGAGGTCCTCGGCGTAGCCGATTTCCAGGGCACCCCGGTCATGAACTACGCCGACGCGGACGTCCCGTACACGCGCATCCACGAGTTCAAGCACTTCCACCCCGAGCGCGCCGATCGCCACCCCACCGACCGAACCGTCATCATGCGGGAGTACTCGCGGTTCGCCACCCGAGACGACGAGCCCTACTACCCGGTCAACACCCCCGAGGATCGGTCGGGACTGTTGTCCTATCGGGAACTGCAGAAGGGCGAGGCGGGGGTCCACTTCGGCGGACGCCTCGGGACATACCAGTACCTCGACATGCACATGGCCATCGGCTCGGCCCTGACGATGTGGAACAACACGCTCGCCTGAGCGGACTCAGGGTGTCGTCGTCTGCCGTTCCAGCGCGGGCATCGGCATCCACCCCCGGTCTCGACTAATCTCCCGGCCGTCGCGCAGTCCACGGAACAGGTGGCTGGTGCCGCGAACCGTGCGTTCGACGACGACCAGTCGGATCAGCTCCTTCGCGAATGTCAGTGCCGTGCCGACAGCGAACGGAAGCGGGCGGTAGAAGTCGTTCGCTCGGTAGTACTGCTTGATAAGGGCGCGGTTGCGCATGATGTAGTACCGGTAGGAGTCGCTCGAGGCGTTCATGTGGCGCACGCCCATATCCCACTGCTTGATCTCGCGGGTGCGACGCAGCACGAACTCGTTCACGATGACCGATGTCGTGACCCGAGATGCCAGCCAGCCATATACCTGATCGTCCCAATAGATGAAGAACCTCGGGTCTGGCAACCCGATCTGACGGACGATGTCGCGGTGGATGAACATTCCTTCGAAGCACCCGGAGTTCATCTCCTTGTACCCCGAGCCGTCGAATTCAGCGGGCGCAAATGGGATCGGGATCCCCATTCGCTCGGCGATGCGGTACTGCCAATAGAACTCGCTGCCGTCGAAGTCGTAGCGGCGACCCTGGATCGAGCGGAAACGCTCCGACCACCGGCCCATCTTCGCCAGTCCGTCGGGGATGACTTCGACGTCGTCATCCATGAGCCAGATCCACTCGGACCCCAGTTCATAAGCCGTCTGCATCCCAGCGCTGAATCCTCCGGACCCCCCGGTATTGGTTTCGAGTCGGCGATAGACCAGTTCGGTGCCAAGACGGTCGCGGAAGGATTCCACGACCTCGGTGGTGTCGTCGGACGATGCGTTGTCGATGACCACGACGCGACCGGGCTTCGGATCCATCTCGCTGATGCTGGTCAGCAGCCGAGCGAGCAATCCGGAACGGTTGAACGTCACAGCGACGATGGTGGCGGTAAGCGGATCGAATGCCGCGGGCGTCGGCGTCATCGCTCCTCCTCGAATGCGGCGCGCCACGCCTCGGGCGATGTGAGCCGAGTCAGCTCTCTGCGGTACTGCTCAGCCAGTTTCGGCCACCGTCGTCGGAGTTGGCGGTGCAGCCGCAGAGACTCGCGGAGCTTGCGTCGATACTGGTCGCGGTCGCGGGTGTAGATGTTCTTGCCGCGGCCATCGGCGGAACTCACGAGGGCGCTGTCATAGACGGGAACGCGCCACCAGTGCGCGTCGAGCTTGCCGAACTCCACTTCGGGCTGTGCGAGGTTTGCTGCATCGGGCCGGTGAATCCAGTGAGAGACGAGGGTCTTGAGCGTGAACCATCGCAGACGCACACCGGTCGGGCTATCGAACTCGTGCCGTCGGGACTGCTTGAAGACGACGCGACCCTTGCGGGCGCGGAGCTTCGTGCTGTCGTCGCGGTGCACGACCGTCTCGGGGAACTCGGCCGCGAGTTCTCGCGCGGCAGGCATGGCAGTGGCGAGGTTCTGCCACATGTGCGCAGGCCCGCTCAGAATGTCGCGCAGTGCCTGGTGGCGAAGCGCGACCGGGTAGTACTGCATCATCATCAGGTGCTTGAGATCCATCCTTCGGCTGTGCCGAAGGAGCGTGCCTCCCTCCGGAGCACGGGAGTGAAGGAGTCCTGCGACGATGCGGTTGCGGGCGTGGAAATAGGCCTGCCAATCGATGGTGTCGTCTTTACCGACCCACGACACATGCCACAGGGCGATGCCGGGTACTGAAACCGTGGGGAACCCTGCCTCGCCAGCGCGGAGGCAGTACTCGGCGTCATCCCACTTGATGAACGCCGGCAGGGCGAGGCCAACCTCGCGGACTGTCTCCATCGGGATCAGGCACATCCACCAACCGTTGTAGTCCGAATCCAATCTCTGGTGCAGGATCTTCGTCTGGCGCAGGTTGCTCGCGCTGAAATCGTGGGGGAACTCCTCCTGGTAGAGGGTTCGCCACATGAACGGGACCTCATCGACGACCTCCGCCCAGGCGTGCAGCTTCGGGCGATCCAACAGGTCGAACATGTGCGCACCGACGATCGTCGGGCGGGTGGCGTACTGGCCGAACACGATCGACCGACGAAGAGATTCGGGTTCGATGAGAACGTCGTCGTCGAGGAGCTGCACGAAGTCGCTCTCTGGGCGGTCGAAAGTCTCCATCATCGCCCGAGAGAATCCACCCGATCCACCGAGGTTCGGCTGACGGATGATCTGTAGGGTCTCCCCGAGCCGTTCGCTGAGCTCGGGGTGCTCCGGTCGGTCGGCGACGAGGTCGGTGCCCTGGTCGATGACGAAGATCCGGTCGACGAGCTCGAGAACATCAGGGCTGTCAGCCAGGCTCGCGAGCGTCTGCACGCAGTAGTCGGGCTTGTTGAAGGTCGTGATGCCGAGGCTGGCCTTACCCGTGCGGACGGGTTCCTGCTCGGTGGTCCACTCTGCGCCCTCGAACACTGCTGCGCTCTCGTCGGCCACGATGTCGAACCAGATCCAGCCGCCGTCGCTGTAGCGATCAAGCGTCAGATCGAAGTGCGCTTCCGAGTCGCCCGTGACTTCGCGAGTGTCGAGTCGCTGTCGGACTCCATTTCCGTTGGACCGATAGACCAGAACCGTCGCAGGACCGCTGGTCCGAACAGTGAGGCGGATGTTGCGAACCACCGTCCAGTGCTGCCAGTAGGAGGCGGGGAAGGCGTTGAAGTAGGTTCCCAGCGACACGCGGCGCCCGGCGACGATGCGGGCACGCCGACGGTCGAGGATGTTGCCCAGGTGGGCCCGGCTCGATACCCGCACGGGCTGCTCGTCGATCACAGACCAGATTTCGGGGTCGGCGTAGAGAGGCAGAAGGTCGGGGTCGCGTTCGAGGGGGAAGACGACGTTCTGGAGGACGTGGGTCACCAAGCAAGTCTCCGGTCAGACGAAGGGTGGCTGATCGAGGCCGAGACCGTAGCCTACCTTCCCGTCCTTGAGGCTTTCCGTGCGGCGCGCGCGATCCCGCGGCTGCAGCTTCGCCAGGAACAGCACTGTCAGCATCCACCCCCACAGCAGGAGCGGGCTGGACTCGGTAATTCCCTGGATGACGACGATCACCCCGACCGCGACGGGGAGGAGCGAAACCGTGGCGGTAACGCGGTCGTCACGGCGCTGCCAGCGGTGGTGGCGCACCGCGAACACCCACGTGCGCCATACGAAGAGCGCATAGAGGGCGGCAAGTACTACCACGCCGACCACGCCGAGCTGAAACCACACGTCGACCCACACGCTATGGGCCTGGATAATATGCAGGCCCCGAGGCATGACGATCCAGTCCGAAAACGCCGGATCCCAGGGGATCCACGGGGTAGCGAAGCCGTTGCCGACGACCGGCTGAGCCGCCCCGCGGGAAAACACGAGATCCCAGATTTCGGTGCGGTCGGTGAGGTCTCCGTCGCGGCCGAGGAACGACAGGATGCTGCGCCGCAGCACCCATGCGAGGCCAGCAGCGAAGGCCCCGACGGTCGCCGCCGCGAGGTAAACGCGCAGTCGGCCCGCTGCCGTGCGCGCCATGCGTGCGGCCAGCAGAATGACAAGCGCGACCGCCAGCGCGATTGTCGCGATGAACGCGGTTGCCGATTCGGTGCGGACCAACAGGTACGCCGAGACGGCCAGCGTGACCCCGAACAGGCCCCGGTGGCGTCTTTCGATAGCCAGGTGGATGCTGAGCACGACCACCGCGAGCAGAGCCAGCATGGCAAGCAGGTTGGCGTTGCCCACGATTCCGTCGAGGCGGCCGCCCGTGAACAGTTGGGCGTTCGTCCAAATATCGCTGCGTTCGGTGTTCGCGTCCACCGCGACGAACTCGATCCCGACGGGGCCGCCGACGATGAGCGCGGCCCACGCCTCGAAGAGCACCGATAGCGCCATAACGGCGGCCAACGCCCAGGCGAGTGCCGAGACGAGCTGGCGCCAGGCCAGCATCGCTGCAAGCGCGATAGCGACGAGCGTCGTTGCTCCGAGCAGCGTCCAGGTCAAGGCGGTGGTCTCGGGCCACCGCGACCAGGCAATGCTGGCGGCTGCCCATCCCGTGAAGGCGAGAGCGGTCCACGGCAGGGCCCGCCACTGCGGGGCACGGATCATGCGTGCGGCGAGAACAGCTACCCCCGCGCACGCGATGACGCCTGCGCCAGCGGCTGCGGGTGCGCCGAACGCCGCCGCCCATCCGGGTGCCGTGAAGGCGATGAAGAAGACCACGCCGGCCCACAAGTGCGGGGCGCGGCGCAGCGGAATCGTGGTGGAGGGGGCGACGACAGGAAGAGTGGCCGTAGAGGCGCCGAAAGCCGTCATCGCTGCCCACGCTAGCTCGCCGACATCACAGATCGGTCACAGACTCCCGAGCCTTCGCCCCGAATGCAGAGCCATCCGCGGCCGAAGTCAGTTGGCCCGCAGCAGCTCCCCGCGTTCGATCGCGAGGCGCTGTTCGGCAGGCCCCTCGCCGATGTGCGGGGACTGCTTGATCTTGGACCCGAGCAGGATCATGAGCATCCACCCCCAGCCCATGAGGGGCGCGGTTTCGGCAAGACCCTGGACGAGGAGTACCGCGGCGGTGAGCGTCGGCAGCAGGGTCAGCGCCGAATACGGCCGGTCGGCCCGCAGATCCCAGCGCGGCCGGTCGACGGCGAAGAACCACGAACGCCACACGAACGCCAGGTAGGCGAAACCGAGCAGGAAGACGCCGACGACGCCGAGTTGAAACAGGATGTCGACCCACACGCTGTGCGCCTGCGTGACCTGCCTGCCGTCGAGCACGATCCAGTCCTGGAACGCGGGATCCCACGGCAGCCAGGGCGTGGCGAAGCCGCCGCCGAAGGCGAGGTGATCGCCCGCGCGTTCGAGGACAGCGGTCCAGATCGTTTCGCGGTCGAGAAGGTCAGCCGTGCGGTCGAGCGCGGTGAACACGGGAACCCGCCACCCCCAGAGTGCGAGCGCGCCAGCAGCGCCGATGACGGCATAGCCGACGTAGTAGCGCGTGCGCTCGCCGGGCTTTCGAGCGGTCCGCATCAGCAGCACGGTCGCCAGCACGAGCGCGACCCCGGCGGCGGCGATCCACGCGGTCACGGATGCCGCGAGCACGAGCGTCAGGGCAGAGAGTCCGATCCACACGCCGAGCATGATCCGGCGCGACTCTCGCGCGGCGAATTCGATCGCGAACACGATGACCGCGAGCAGAGCGATCATGCCGAGGAGGTTCGGGTTCCCGATGACGCCGTCGATGCGCGCGCCGGCGAAGATACCGCCGCTGATCCACTCGGCGCCGCCGGCCGCGGCATCCGTCTCGAACCCCGCGTACAGGGTGCCGCCGACGAGCCACGCCACCAGCACCTCGGCGACAAGAGAGAGACCGATCACCCATCCGAGGGCGGCCCCGATCGCGCGAACGATCTCGCGCCAGGTGAGCACGCTCGCGATGGCGACTCCCTGGAAGGTCGTGGCAACCAGCAGCAGCCACGTGAGCGCGGATGTCTCGCGCCAGCCCGACCACGCGATGGACAGCCCGGCCCACAGGATCAACGTTCCCGCAATCCAGGGGAGCCGTCGCCATTGGAACGGTGGGCGGATGACCGCGACCATGATCGCCGAACCGGCGACGATCACGCCGCCGACGATCGCCGTGAGGGGCACGCCGAATCCGAGCACCCAGCCCGGAGCGGTGAACGCGAAGAAGAGGCTGAAGACCATCCATCCGCGCAGCAGAAGATGCCGGGTGCGCTCCCGCTCTGGAGCGACCGGCGGCGCCGAAGCTGGATGACGGCTGAAGCTGGCCATGGTGCTCTCAGGGTAGCGCTCAGCGTCTGCCCGATGCGGGGGCCACTGGCCAGGATGCTGGCGCTCGCGTCGGTACGCTGGTCGCGTGCTGGTTCCGCTCACGAACACGCCCCGCGACTACGCCTGGGGGTCCACCACTCTGATCGCCGAGCTGGAGGGGCGGACTCCGACCGGTGCGCCCGAGGCTGAAGTGTGGTTCGGGGACCATCCCGGCCACCCAGCCCGTGTGCCGGACGGTCGGACTCTCGGTGAATGGCTCGCCTCCGCGGACGCGCCCGAGGGTACTCCGGAGCGCCTGCCGTACCTGCTGAAGATCCTCGCGGCTGGTTCGCCGCTGTCGATTCAGGCCCACCCGTCGAAGGCGCAGGCCGAGGAAGGGTTCGCGCGCGAGGAAGCCGCAGGGACCCCTCGCGACGCTGCGACGCGGACCTATCGAGACGCCAACCACAAGCCCGAGATCATCGTGGCCCTCAGCGACAGGTTCCTCGCGCTGGCCGGCTTGCGCGAGCTCGCCGCCACGCGGCGGCTCCTCGACGCCGTCGGGGAAGCGACAGCACCGCTGCGGGCCGTTCTCGACTCCCACCCGGATGACGCAGACGCGCTCGCGGCAGCACTGATCTGGATTCTCTCGCCGGCAGCAGGTGCGCAGGTGAGTGAGATCATCGCCGCGGCGACGGATGCGGCATCCGACGAGTTCGGGGATGAGCTGGAGCTGGTGCGCCACCTGCAGAGCCACTATCCGGGCGACCCCGGCATCGTCGTTGCCATGCTTCTGAACCTTGTCATCCTGCGCCGCGGTCAGGGCGTGTTCGTCCCGGCGGGTGTCCTGCACGCGTACATCGAAGGGCTGGGCGTGGAGATCATGGCAGCCAGCGACAACGTGCTGCGCGGGGGACTGACGCCGAAGCACATCGATGTGGCCGAACTCACGGCGATCCTCGACCCGCGACCGGGACCCGCGCCCGTGCTCGATCCCGCCGCGGGCACTGCCCGCACGTTCACAGGAGGCGTCCCCGATTTCGTTCTGACGCAGGTGACGGCGGATCCGAGCGCAGCTGTCGAGGTTCGCATGAACGGCATCGCGATCGCCGTCGCGACCTCCGGTGAGGTCGAGATCACGGGTGCGGATACCCAAGACCGCCTCACACTCCGCCCCGGGTCGGCGGCCCTCATCACCCCGAACGAGGGATCGGTCTCGATCTCGGGATCCGGCGAGGCATTCATCGCCGAACCTGGACAGTAGTTCCGCCCGCGACACGCCGCGAATTCCGCCAAGAAGGTTAAGGCGGCGATTGAGGGTTTACGATCTGCGACTTGACCGCAGCGAACTACACCGGTGTAATTACTGCAACACGCTGACCGCGTGGGGGAGTTCTTGAGGTGGGGAGAACGACATGTCGGCTTCGCAGTACCGCTCGGGTGTGCCGGACAACTGGTTCGTCGACCCGGTACATCTTGGCGTGCCAGGCGTACGTCGTGTCGACCCGGAAGACGAGAACGCTCTCGCCTGGCAGACCGACGCGCTGTGCGCGCAGACCGATCCCGAGGCGTTCTTCCCCGAGAAGGGCGGCTCGACGCGAGACGCGAAGCGCATCTGCAGCTCGTGCGATGTCCGCGGCGAATGCCTGGAATACGCGCTCCAGAACGACGAGCGATTCGGGATCTGGGGCGGTCTGAGCGAGCGTGAACGTCGTAAGCTCAAGCGCCGGGCAAGCTGACTGGCTGCGGGGGTTTCAGCGCTCGCGTGAGCCCTCAGCCGGAAACGCCGGGCCCAAGGCGCCTGCGTCGGGGGACGCAACCATAGGCTGACGGCGTCATGCCCGGCACTGTTCACGCGATCGTCGTCGTGCGTCCCGACGGTCGCACGTCCGCGGCGTACCACCTTCGTCGCACCTTCGCGTCCGTGGCGGCGGGCTCTCGCCGTCCGGATGCCGTGACCTTGGTGGTGTGCGGAACCGACCCGGCAGTTGAGGACGCCCTCGAGCCAGGAAACCTTCCCGATCCCACCGCCGATGGGCGGGGCGTGCGCGTCATCCGTCTCGGGCGGCGGACGCGGTTCGCGGCAGCGGTGGCCAGTGCGGCCCTCGAGCCGGATCCTCGAAGCGGCACGGGTATGGATGCCGACCTGCTGTGGTTACTCGCGCAAGACACCGCTCCGGAACCCGAGGCGCTGGCCCGCCTCGCCGGGCAGCTCGAGCTCTCGCCGACGCTCGCGTTCGTTGCGCCGAAGCTGGTGCGTGATGACCGTCCCGAACGGATCGTGTCGCTCGGCGTGAGCATGACCCGCGCCGGCTCTTCCGTGGAGCTGGCAGCCGGCGACCTCGATCAGGGTCAGCGCGATGGCATCACTGATGTGCTCGGTTCAGACATCCGTGCCGTGCTGGTGCGTGCGTCCGTCTTCCGTGCGCTGCGCGGGATCGACCCGGCCCTCCGCGACGCGGACGAAGGCCTTGACCTCGCTGTGGCCGCACGCCTCATGGGAGGGCGGGTTGCGCTGGTCCCGACGACTCGCGTCGCCGTTTCGGGTGATGGTGCGGCGGGACTCCCATTCGCCGACACCGGCCGCCGGCGGCGCATGATCATCGCTCGGCGCCGCGCTGCCCAGTTGCACCGGCGTCTGACCTCTGCCCACACCCTCTTGCTCGTTCCGATCTGGTTGTCGCTGCCGTTTGTTGCCCTCGGCCGCACGATCGCACAGCTGGTGATGAAGGATCCGGGCCGGATCGCAGGGGAGTGGACAGCCACGATTCTGGCGATGGTGCGCCTTGCTGCGGTCGCGCGGGGCAGGCGCCACCTGCGTCGTCACCGCACCGTGCCCTGGTCGCGGATCGCCCCTCTTCGAGTCTCGACGGCGCTCGCCCGAGAGCGAGCGGTCGAACCCGCGGAGCCCGCGCCGGATTCTCTTCCCCGCGCGGAGCTTCACTTCTTCGGTGGGGGCGGCGCGTGGCTCATACTTGCTATGGCCGTCGTGTCACTCGCCGCGTTCCCCGCCTTGCTGGCGTGGCCAGCGCTCGGTGGCGGTGCGCTTCAGCCGCTGCGCGACACCGTCGCCGGGCTCTGGGCTGACGCGGCCTACGGACTTCGACCGATGGGGTGGAACGTGTCGGGACCCGCCGACCCGTTCTCGGCGGTCGTCGCGGTGATCGGCTCCCTCTGGCCGTTCGCGCCGAGTCGGGCTCTCGTGCTGCTGTGGTTGGCTGCGCTGCCCTTGGCTGCCCTCGGCGGGTGGTTCGCGGCGACGCGGATCACCGACCGCCCGGTCCTGCGCATCACTGCCGGTGTGGGCTGGGCGCTGGCGCCGACGTTCCTGGTCGCCCTCACTCAGGGCGTCCCGACCGGTGTGATCGTGCATCTGCTGCTGCCCTGGCTGGTTTTCGCTGGGTCCGTCTCACACCGATCATGGGTCCCGGCAGCAACGGCCTCGCTACTGGCAGCTGGGGTGATCGCCGCGGCTCCCTCGCTCGCTCCCGCGCTGGCCGTGGTCCTGATCGCCGGGCTCATCGCGGCGGCCGTGCGCCGTTCCGGGGCGAGTGTCGCACGGATGCTGTGGATTCCCGTTCCCACAATCGTGCTGTTCGGCCCCGTGGCATGGACGCAGGTGCATGCGGGAACGCCGTGGGGTCTGCTCGCCGACCCCGGCGCTCCGATCCGCTCACTGGCCGAGGCGACCAGCGCAGGCACTCGTCTGTGGGTGTCTCTCGGGTTTCCCGCCTCAAGCGGTGCGGGGTGGGCAGAGCTCTTCTCCACCGTGCCGCTGTGGGTGCCGGCGGTCCTGCTGGTGCCGATCGCGCTGCTTGCGGCATCCGCTGCTGCGACGCCACGATGGCCGGTCGGTCTCGCTCATCTCGCCCTGATCGTGCTCGGCGTCGCAACAGCCGTCGCTGCAACCCACATCGCGGTGCGCTTCGACGGCGCGAACGCTCTCGGACTGTGGCCGGGCGCGGGGCTGAGCCTTGCCTGGTGGGGCATCGTGGGCGGCGCAACCCTGACACTCGATCAACTCGGTCGGGCCGAGATGGCTCGGTTCCGCCGGCGAGCCGGAGCCGTCTCGGCATCCGCTGCGGTGGTCTGCATCGTGGCTCTGGTGATCCTGGCAGCTCCGGCGCTGACCGCGTCGGCGCGGGGCGCCACGGCACTCACGAATGGTCCGACCAGCACGCTACCGGCGTATGTCGAAGCCGACAGCGGTGGCGACACCGCGACGGGGACGATCGTGCTGACGGCTGAAGCCGACGGCAGCCTCGCCGCACGCGTGGTCTGGGGTGGCAGCGAGACCATCGGGGCACATAGCACTGTGCTCGAGACCCGGACTGCCGTGGATGACGCGTCAGCTCAGCTCGCTGCGACTGCCGCCGCCCTCGTGAGCTCGACCTCGCCAGACGCCGTTGCTGCGCTGGGCGACCAGGGGATCGCCTTCGTGCTGCTCGCTCCTGGCGCCGACGCGCCGGCAGCCGACGTGCTCCGGCGCGAGTCCGCCACCGCACTCGATCAGCGCGATGATCTCGATCCCGTCGGGGCCACCGAACGGGGCGATCTGTGGCGTGTCACCTCCGACATCGGCGCCCGGCCAAGCGCCGCGAGCCCGGCGGGGGGGATCGCACTCGAGATCCTCCAGATCGCCGTCATCGTGATCGCCCTGCTGCTCGCGGCACCGACGGGGAGGAGCCGCGCCCGCGCCCGGCAACATCCGCGCATCGTGGGCCTGACTGCCGCCGAGCGAGCAGCGGATGCCGGAAAGGCCCGACGCCTCGAAGATGGCGCGCAGGAGGCCCAGGCCCTGCCGAGCGAGCCGACGGGTGAGGAGGCAACATGACAGTCACGGCCTCACGCTGGCTCCGACCCGTCTTCGGTGTTCTCGCGGGAGCTGGCGCCATTGCCGCGGTTGCGCTGGTGCCGCAGATCGAGGTCCCCACGATCGCGCCGGAACCGGCGTCAGTGGCTGTCTCGCCACCGTCGGCCGGGCAGACCCTCGTGTGCGCCGGCGACCTCCTCGCGTCAGCGCGAGACTCCGAAGCCGCTGGCTCGATCAGTGTTGCAGCGCCCCAAGCGGTCACGACGGCGGGCGAGAACGCCCTTGATCGCAGCGAGTTGGTCTCGGATGCCACGGGCACCTCACCCCTCGTGCTTCGATCAGCACCGGGCTCGGAGCCCTTCGCCGCCGCCGGATCCGCGACAGTCGCCGACCCCGACCTCGCGGGATACAGCGCGGCGTCGTGCCGCCTGCCGCTGCTGGACTCGTGGCTCGTGGCCGGAGCCGGCACGACAGGCGCCGCCGACCTTATCGTGCTCTCGAACCCGGGCGAGGTTGCTGCGACTGTCACCCTCACTGTCTATGGAGCGGGCGGAGCCGAGGTCCCGCCCGGTGGCGGAGACATCGTCGTGCGACCCGGCGCGCAACGCATCATCCCGCTCGCAGGCCTCGCCCTCGGTGAAGAGAGCCCCGTCGTGCACGTGCAAGCCACCGGCGCGCCGGTCGCGGCGTCCCTGCAGTCGAGTATCACGCGGGTCCTCGAGCCGGGCGGGGTCGATCAAGCCGGAGCGCTCGGCGAGCTCGCAACGCGCCAAACTGTCGTCGGGGTCACGGTCACCGAGGGAGCTCTCGGCACCGGCACGGGGCTTGCCGGGACCATCGTGCGGGTCCTTTCGCCCGATGCCGACACCGAGGCGACGATCTCGGTGCGAGCTGTCGGTGCTGCAGTCCCTGCCATCGATCCGGTGAACGTCCAGCTGCGCGCTGGCATCCCGGCCGCCGTCGAGATGCCCAGCCTGCCGGTGGGGTCGTACACGGTGGATGTGGTTGCCTCGACGCCGGTCGCGGCAGCGGTGTGGCAGACGACCGGCTTCGGTGCGGCATCTGACTTCGCGTGGTACCAGCCGTCCCCGGATATCGAGTCAGCCGCCGTGATCGCCGTACCGAGCGGGCCCGGGCCGGTCCTGACCATCGCCAACCTCGGCGCCGCGGATGTGGCTGTCGAGCTTGCGGAACCCGGGTCTGACCCCGTCCCGGTGACCGTGCCCGCGGGAGCGAGCGTCCAGGTGCCGCTGCGGGCCGCGGCATCCTACGAGCTCACCAGCGGGGGACCCGTGCGCGCGAGCGTCGGCTACGTCGGTGCCGGTGCTCTCGGCGCCTTCCCGGTGTTCCCCTCCACCGTGGGCCAGGAACCGATCGTCGTCTACCCCTGAGCAATCCTCAGAAGTAGCGGAAGCGGTCGGGGCCGAGATCCCACGGATCCTTGCCGAGGTACTGCGCCGCAGCTCGGAACACTGCCCCCTCGATCATCATCCGGCGATGCAGATCATCGTTGCGGTGCAGGTGCGACAGGCGCTCCAGCGGCACCCGGTACAGGATGATGCGCTTTTGGTCGGTCAGTACCGCCCACCGGGGGATGCCGTCGGCATCCGTTGCGGGGGGCATGTCGCCGATTTCGAAGCTGACGTCGCGAAGCTCCTCCCACGCCGAGCGAAGGAACTCCGCCGCGGTGCCGACGGTGAGATCGAACCGGTCGATGCGGGTATCCAGGGGTGGGAGCGGCGGACGAACGACGGGGCTCCGTCCTACGCGCCCGTGGCGCCCATGACGCGCCGGGCGCCGGGATCTCGCCGGGGCTGAGCGGGAGCGTCGCCAGGCCATGCGCCCATCCTAGATCGCCCCCGCGATGCATCGACGCTGCGCCCGATCGTCACCAGGCTGTCATCTGTCCCGCGTGGCGGGGGTCGTCAGCACTGGCTCGCGGGTACCGTGACGGTGATGCGTGAACGGTTGTGCTCCAAGATCGCGTGCGCACGGGAGGCCGTCGCCACGCTCACCTACGATTACGGCGACCAGATGGCGGTTCTCGGCCCGCTGGGCCCCGAGGCGGTGGTCCATGCGCACGATCTGTGCAGCATCCACACCGAGCGGCTCGCCATGCCGCGAGGCTGGGTGGTTGTGCGCCACGAAACCCTGCGGGCCTGACGCGGCGCAGCTCCGGCGGCCGGCGGCGTGGGAGAATACCGCTCATGTCGACTTCTACGATCGCCGCGCTCGATTACACCGTCGCTGACCTCGCGCTCGCCGATGCCGGACGCCACCAGATCCGCCTCGCCGAGAACGAGATGCCGGGCCTGATGGCTCTGCGCGAGGAGTTCGGTCCCCGGCAGCCGCTGCGCGGTGCGCGGATCGCCGGCTCTCTGCATATGACGGTGCAGACCGCGGTTCTGATCGAGACTCTCGTTGCTCTCGGCGCTCAAGTGCGGTGGGCCAGCTGCAACATCTTCTCCACCCAGAACGAAGCCGCGGCTGCCGTCGTGGTCGGCCCGACCGGAACCGTCGACGCGCCGCAGGGTGTTCCGGTGTTCGCGTGGAAGGGTGAGACGCTCGCCGAGTACTGGGACTGCACCGACCGCATCTTCGACTGGTCGGCCGAGGGCTTCGACGGCCCGAACCTCATCCTCGACGACGGCGGCGACGCCACCCTCCTCGTCCACAAGGGCGTCGCGTTCGAGAAGGCGGGGGCCGTGCCGGATGCCGCTCCGGGCGACTCCGCGGAGTATCGGGTGGTCCTCGACGTGCTGCGGCGCTCCCTTGCGCGGGACCCCGAGCGCTTCACGCGGATGAGCCAAGAGCTCGTCGGCGTGACCGAAGAGACCACAACAGGCGTCCACCGGCTCTACGAGCTGGCACGCGACGGCGAGTTGCTCTTCCCCGCGATCAACGTGAACGACTCGGTCACCAAGTCCAAGTTCGACAACAAGTACGGCATCCGCCACTCCCTGCCCGATGGTCTCAACCGCGCAACCGATGCGCTCATCGGAGGGAAGGTCGCGTTCGTCGCCGGGTACGGGGATGTCGGCAAGGGAGCCGCTGAGGCCCTGCGCGGCCAGGGCGCTCGCGTCATCGTGAGCGAGATCGACCCGATCTGCGCGCTCCAGGCCGCCATGGACGGGTTCCAGGTCGCCCGGCTCGAGGATGTCATCGGTCAGGTCGACATCCTCATCACGGGAACGGGTAACCGCAACGTCGTCACCGTGGACCACCTGCTCGCAATGAAGCACCTCGCGATCGTCGCCAACGTCGGACACTTCGACAACGAGATCGACATGGCGGGGTTGGAAAGCCTCGCTGGTACCGAACGCGTCGAGATCAAGCCCCAGGTTCACGAGTGGAGACTTCCCACCGGCCGAAGCGTCCTGGTGCTCAGCGAAGGACGCCTCATGAACCTCGGGAACGCGACGGGGCACCCCTCTTTTGTCATGAGTGCCTCGTTCACCAACCAGGTTCTCGCGCAGATCGAGCTGTGGACCAAGCGCGAGAACTACCCGCTCGGCGTTGCAACCCTCCCGAAGGCGCTCGACGAGAAGGTCGCGCGCCTGCACCTTCCCGCGCTCGGCGTACAGCTGACGCAGCTCTCCGGCGACCAGGCGGCCTACATCGGCGTTCCGGTCGAGGGACCGTACAAGCTCGAGCACTACCGCTACTGACGCACCGTCCGGATTGTCGTCGTGTCGGCATCCCCGGCGGTCAGGGTCGCGAGGCGCTCGTTCTGCAGAGCAAGAGCTCGCCCTTCGCGCGCCCGCCGCAGGGCGACCACACCGCGCAGCATTGTCTCGGGGTCCACAGGCGGGACGGGCGAGACGTAGGGGGTGACCTCTGTCGCCAGGGCGGCGGCGACCCGTGCCCGCGCGGCCGGGTCGAGGTAGGCGGCCTGGTGGGCGAACTGCGAAACCCGCCGCGCCAACCGATCGGGCATGCGCCCGACGTCAGCAACGGCTGCCCAACTCGCGAGAGTCGGAGGCAACTCGGCGGGGCGCGGCTGGAGCTTCGGGGCACGCGATCGCTCGCAGTACGTGCCGGCGACCAGATCGCCCAGGCGCTGCGTTCGTGGTGTGAACGCGCCGACGATCGCCGCCACCGCTCCCGCGGTCAGCCAGATCTCCAGGACCCCGATGAAAGCGCGGATGAACGCGTGACGGAAACCCGCCGCGCCGCCATCGACGCGGACGATGCGGCCGCCCACCGCCCATCGCCCGAGGCTTGACCCGCCAGTGAGCGTTTCGACGAGCGCCGGAACGAGCACGAGAACGACGACCACTGTCGTGATTCCGAGGATGGGCGCCGCTGCGGCATCCAGAAAGGCGCCGCCCAGCAGCCAGTTCGCGACAACGGCCAGCGCAATGAGAAGCACCACAGCGGCTATCACGTCGATCAGGCACCCGAGGGCCCGCTGGAAGAAGCTCAACGGCTGGATGTCGAGCGCGACAGCCTCGCCGGTGAGCACTTCGTCCTGCCGGATCTCGACCGTCGTCAGGTGCTCGGGGGGCATGGGTACAGTAAAGCAAATGGATCTCGATGCCCTGACTGACGCGCGACGCGCCGAGTGGGCGCGGCTGGACCAGCTCGCCCGCTCCCGCAGGCTCTCGGGGGCCGAGATCGATGAACTGGTCACCCGGTATCGGGCCGCGTCCGCGGATCTCGCCGACATCAAGACCACCGCCGGGCGCACTGCCGAAGGCGACTACGTGTCGTTGCTGCTTGCCCGCGCACGGCGGCGGCTGACGGGGCGCGGTGAGAACCCGCTGCGGCAGGTACCGCGCTTCTTCGTGTGGCAGCTGCCGGCAGCGCTCTACCGGCTGCGATGGACCACCCTCGCCGTCGCAGGACTGTTCGTGGTGGTCGCCGCGGTGGTCGCGACCTGGATCTCCCGCGATCCGGCGCTGATCGCTTCGCTGGGCTCGCAGGTGCAACTCGAGTATTACGCGGAGGTCGAGTTCGAGGGCTACTACAGCGAGAACCCTGCTGCCGTGTTCGCGGGCACGGTATGGACAAACAACGCGTGGATCGCAGCCCAGAGCGTGCTGTTCGGGATCACCGGGATCTGGCCGGTCATGGTGCTGGTACAAAATGCCGTCGCGGTCGGGACAGCAGCCGCCGTGCTCGCAGCCTTCGACCGCATCGACACGTTTTTCCTCTTTATCCTTCCGCACGGCCAACTGGAGCTCACCTGCGTCTTCGTCGCCGTCGCGGCAGGGCTTCACCTGTTCTGGTCGTGGGTGGCGCCTGGCCCGCGCACCCGGGGGGAAGCGCTCGCGTCGCAGGGGCGGGCCCTGGCGACAGTTGCGATCGGACTCGTGTTCGCGCTCGCCGTGGCGGGGGTCATCGAGGGATTCGTGACGGCGCAGGCGTGGCCGTGGGCCCTCAAGATCGGAATCGGAACCGCGGCGCTCGCGGCGTTTCTGGTCTACATGCTCGTCGTCGGACGGCGAGCGGTGCGTGCCGGTGAGACGGGGGACCTCACGGAGTTCCACGCCGGCACTGCTCGGCTGTGGACTGGCGGATGATCGCCGTCGCCGCGCGCTCCTTTTGAACTGATCAAAAATGCGATAGCGTCGAGGGCGTGATGGATGACGCGGGGGCTGCCGATGCTGAGTCGGCCGAATCCGCGATCCGCGCAGCGGGGCTCCGAGTCACCAGCGCGCGGCTCGCGGTGCTCGACGCTCTTCGCGAGCACCCGCACGCGAGTGCCGACGCGATCTTCGCGGATGTCGACCGCCGCGCCCCCGGCACCACGCTCCAATCTGTCTACAACGCGCTCGGTGACTTCGCCGGTGCCGGCCTCGTTCGCCGCATCCAGCCGGCTGGCCAGCCCATGCGGTTCGAAGTGCGCATCGACGATAACCATCACCACCTGGTGTGCACCTCGTGCGGGCGCGTCGAGGACGTCGACTGCGTCACCGGTGAAGCACCGTGCCTGCATCCCTCGCAGATGCACGGCTTCACGCTCTCGCAGGCCGAGATCACTTTCTGGGGCAGGTGTGCGTCCTGCTCCGCCTCAGACGTCGACCCCTCATCACCCACCGAAAACCCGACCGTCATGGAAGGACGATCATGAGCGAAAACGACCCGGCAGTCACCCCCCTGGGGGAACAGCCCAATGACATCGATCAGTCGGTCACCGTCACCGACACCGACGAGGCGGAAGTCGCCGAGGCCACGGGCGACGGCGCCTGCCCCGTCATCCACGCGCAGCCCCACCCGACGAACGGTTCGGCCAACCAGGTGTGGTGGCCGAACAAGCTGAACCTCAAGATCCTCGCGAAGAACCCCGTTGAGGCGAACCCCTACGGCGGTGACTTCGACTACAAGGCCGCGTTCGAGGCCCTCGATCTTGACGCCGTGAAGAAGGACATCGAAGAGACCATCACCGTCTCGCAGGACTGGTGGCCAGCCGACTTCGGCAACTACGGACCGCTCATGATCCGCATGGCCTGGCACAGCGCGGGGACCTACCGCGTGATGGACGGTCGCGGTGGCGGCGGCACCGGGCAGCAGCGGTTCGCTCCGCTGAACAGCTGGCCCGACAACGTCGGCCTCGACAAGGCTCGCCGCATCCTGTGGCCGGTCAAGAAGAAGTACGGGCGCTCGCTGTCGTGGGCCGATCTCATGATCCTCGCCGGCAACGTCGCGCTCGAGAACATGGGATTCGAGACCTTCGGGTTCGCCGGCGGACGCGTCGACGCGTGGGAGCCGGATGACGACGTCTACTGGGGCCCCGAGACCACCTGGCTCGGCGACGAGCGCTACACGGGTGAGCGTAACCTCGAGCGACCGCTCGCTGCCGTGCAGATGGGTCTCATCTACGTCAACCCCGAAGGCCCGAACGGCAACCCCGACCCGCTGGCATCGGCGATCGACATCCGGGAGACCTTCAAGCGGATGGCGATGAACGACGAAGAAACGGTCGCGCTGATCGCCGGTGGTCACACCTTCGGAAAGACGCACGGCGCGGCATCCGATTCGTACCTCGAGAACAACCCCGAGGCCGCCGGGCCCGAGATGCAGGGCCTGGGGTGGAAGAACAACTTCGGCTCAGGCAAGGGCGACGACCAGATCACGAGCGGACTCGAGGTCACCTGGACCTACCACCCGACGCGCTGGGACAACGAGTTCTTCCACATCCTGTTCGGCTACGAGTGGGAGCTTATGAAGAGCCCCGCAGGCGCCAACCAGTGGCGGCCGGTCAACGGCGGCGGCGCCGACATGGTGCCCCTCGCCCACGACCCGTCCAAGCGCCGTGAGCCCCGGATGCTCACCAGCGACCTCGCACTACGCTTCGACCCCGACTACGAGAAGATCTCGCGCCGGTTCCTCGAAGACCCCGCAGCCTTCGCTGACGCCTTCGCGCGCGCGTGGTTCAAGCTGACCCACCGCGACATGGGGCCCAAGGCTCGTTACCTGGGACCCGAAGTTCCCGCCGAGGAGCTCGTTTGGCAGGACCCGGTGCCCCCGGTCGACCACCCGCTGATCGACGAGGCTGACGCCGCGGCGCTCAAGCAGCGCATCCTCGAGTCGGGTCTCACTGTCGCCGAGCTGGTGCAGACCACGTGGGCGGCGGCATCCACCTTCCGCGGCAGCGACAAGCGCGGTGGCGTCAACGGCGCTCGCCTGCGCCTTGCTCCGCAGAAGGACTTCGAGGTCAACAACCCCGCCCAGGTCGCAAAGGTCCTCGGCGTACTCGAGGGCATCAAGGCTGACTTCGACGCCTCGGCGCCGGGCGGCAAGAAGGTCTCGCTTGCCGATCTCATCGTGCTCGCGGGCAACGCCGGTGTCGAGAAGGCCGCAAAGGATGCCGGTGTGGATGCTGTCGTGACCTTCCACCCCGGACGTACCGACGCGTCGCAGGAGCAGACGGATGTCGAGTCGATGCAGTACCTGGAGCCGGCCGCCGATGGCTTCCGGAACTACCTCGGCCCCGTGGCTGCGGCATCCGGGCTGCCCGAGGAGCACCTGCTCGTCGACAAGGCCAACCTCCTGACCCTCACCGCACCGGAAATGACCGTACTCGTCGGTGGTCTTCGCGTCATCGCCGGGAACTACGACGGCTCGGCGTACGGGGTGTGGACCGAGCGTCCGGGAGTGCTCACGAACGACTTCTTCGTGAACCTTCTCGACCTCGGCACGACCTGGCGTCCGCTGGACCCGGGCAGCCACGCGTTCGAGGGCACCAAGGATGGTTCGGGCGAGCTCGTCGGTCGCGGGACCCGCGTCGACCTGCTGTTCGGTTCGAACTCGGAGCTTCGCGCGATCGCCGAGGTCTACGCGAGCGACGACGCGAACGAGCAGTTCGTCCGCGACTTCGTGAAGGCGTGGGGCAAGGTCACCGAGCTCGATCGGTTCGACCTGGTCTGAGCCTCGGTCTCAGCATCCATACCGAAGCGGCCCGTCTCCTCGGAGGCGGGCCGCTTCGGTATTCTGCGGTGCGGTCAGTTGACGCGGGCTTCCGCCGCCGCCGGTGACACCGCGTGTGCTGCGGATGTGTGCATGTGCGGCGTATCAATGCGCAGCGGATGCACGAAGCTGCCGCACGCGCGTGATTCGGCAGCCGCGCTGGGCCGGGACCTCAGTTGACGCGGGCTTCCGCCTGAATCGGCGGGAGCGGCTTGCGCTCGAACAGCGCGCGGTGGGCGAAACCGGCCAGGAGGCCTCCGACCAGGGGGAACACGATGAACACCCACAGCTGGGCGAGTGCCTCGCCGCCGCCGTAGATGGCAGTCGCGATCGAGCGGGCGGGGTTGACGGAGGTGTTGTCGATCGGGATCGAGACGAGGTGGATCATCGTGAGCGTGAAACCGATGACGAGTCCCGCGAACTTCTCGGCGTTGCGCTGGGGATGCGTGACGCCGAGGATCACGAGCAGGAAGATCGCGGTGAGGAGGATTTCGGCGACGATGGCAGCGCCGAGGCCGAACCCACCGGGGGATGCTGTGCCGTAGCCGTTGCTCGCGAAGCCGCCATCCTGTGCGGCGCTGAGCCACCCGTCGGGTCCGAACAGCCCGATGAGCACGATGAGTGTCGTGCCGACGGCGCCGCCGATGACCTGAGCGATGAGGTAGCCGGGAACGTCCTTCCACGCGAAGCGTCCGGCTGCGGCGAGCCCGAACGTGACGGCCGGGTTGAAGTGGCCGCCCGAGATCGGACCCCAGGTGTAAATACCGGCCATCAGGGTTAGTCCGAATGCGAGGGAGACTCCGAGGAAGCCGACGCCGAGCGAGGTGCCGTTCTCGCTCGCGCCGAAGTTCGCGGCGAACAGGGCGGTGCCGATCGACCCGAACACGAGCAGGAACGTACCCAGTGCCTCGGCGATCAGCTTCGTTGCTGTGCCGGGGGTGGAAGTGGTTTCAGCCATCTCTGGCTCCTTTCATTCGGCCGAAACCTAGCGCTCTCAGGCGAATCACAGGCAAACGACATGCCCCGCGCGTGCGAAATCACCCCGGTTTTCACCTGTGACCCCGCGGTCGGGCCGCGGTTCGCCGTTCAGAGCCGGCCGAGCGCCTTGAGCGCGAGGTAACGGTCGGCAACGCGCGGTGGCAGTTCCTCGGCGGAGGCCGACAGGGCATCGACGCCCGCTCGGGAGAGCGCCGTCACCATTCGGTCGGCGTCCCACCGGGCCCGCTCCCGGGCTGCGGCCTCGAACGCATCGGATTGTGACGCCTCGGTTTGCTCCGGCTGGGCCGCGGCGACCAGAACGTGCGTGTGGCTGGGAATGAGGGGGAGAGCGCCGAGGAAGCCGCGCGAGGCCTCCGGATCGTCGTGCGCCGTGAGTACGACGACCATCGAGGGTCGGGTGGTCAGGAGCCGGGCCTGCGCAAAGGCGGCGTCCCAGTCGGTGTCGATGAGCCCGGCATCCACGGCGACCATGGCGTCGACGAGGGCCGGCAGCAGCGCTGCGCCGTCGCGGCCGGTCACCCGGGCACGCACTGCTCGGTCGAACATCAACAGGTGGATGTGATCGCCCGCTTGCGCAGCGAGCGCTGAGAGGAGGAGGGCTGCCTCCATCGCGGCATCAAGTCGCACACCGTCGTCGACGCGTGTCGCCGCGGTGCGACCGGTATCGATGATGATGACGATGTGGCGGTCGCGCTCGGGGCGCCACGTGCGCAGCATCGTGGCGCTGGCCCGGGCCGTGGCGCGCCAGTCGATCGAGCGCACATCGTCGCCGCGCACGTACTCGCGCAGGGAGTCGAACTCGGTGCCCTGCCCCCGGACCTGGACGCTGGTGTTGCCGTCGAGTTCGCGCAGCCGCGCAAGGCGTGAAGGGAGGTGACGCCGCGAGGTGAACGGCGGCAGAACACGGATGCTTCCAGGAACCGCGATGAGTGCGCTCCGACCCGCGAGCCCGAGAGGCCCAGCCGACCGAACCGCGAATCCGGCGCTGCGCAGCTCTCCGCGCCGGCGAGGCAGCAGCGAGGTGACCACGCGACCCGAAGCGCCCGGGTCAATCCGTATCACCGCCGTTCCGGTAGTAGCGCCAGCCGTCGGCTGCCAGGCGTCTCGGACGCGGATCCGGAGGGTTCGCGTACCTGTATTGACGACCGCTGCCGTCACCTGCGACGGCTGGTCGCGCAGCACCTTTGTCGGCCCAGCGCGCGTGATGTTCACCCGACGCGGATTGGGGGCGGCAAGCACATCGAGACCCAGCAGGAGGAGGCAGAGTCCGAGCCAGGCGGCCGCCCCAGCCCAGGCGGGGATTCCGCCGACCGAGCCGAGGATCACGGGAACAACGCCGGCCCCCACGAGCAGGGGGTACCGACCGGTCACATACATACGGCGCTCACAGCGGGACGCGTGTTTGCTGCAGGATGCTCTGAAGCAGTGCCTCGACCGAGACGCCTTCGAGCTCGGCATCCGGACGAAGTCGCAGACGGTGCCGCCACGTGGGCAGCAGCATCGTCTGCACGTGGTCGGGGGTGATGGCCGGTGACCCCCCGAGCCACGCCCACGCTTTCGCCGTCGCCAGCAGCGCGGTTGCGGCGCGCGGGCTCGCACCCAGCTGCACGGAGGGGCTCTGCCTCGTCGCCTGCGCGAGGTCGACAATGTAGCCCAGGACGTCGTCCGCGGCTGTCACGTTCCGGACCGCAGCCTGGGCCGCCCGGAGGTCGGCGGCGGTGACGACGGTCTGCACGCCGGCCTCGTCGAGATCGCGCGGCGAGAAACCGTCGGCGTGTCGGCGCAGCACCGTGACCTCCGCGTCGCGCGCGGGCATGTCGACGATGAGCTTCAGGAGGAACCGGTCGAGCTGAGCTTCGGGGAGGGTGTAGGTGCCCTCGTGCTCGATCGGGTTCTGGGTGGCAGCGACAAGGAAGGGATCGGGCAGCGGGCGGGTCACGCCGTCGGTCGATACCTGACGCTCTTCCATCGCCTCCAGCAGGGCCGCCTGGGTCTTCGGCGGCGTGCGGTTGATCTCGTCGGCCAGCAGGATGTGGGTGAAGACCGGCCCCTCGCGAAACTCGAATTCGCCCGAGCGGGCGTCGTAGATGAGCGAGCCAGACACATCGCCGGGCATGAGATCGGGAGTGAACTGCACGCGCTTGGTCTCAAGCCCGAGCGCGCGGCTGAAGGCCCGTACCAGCAGCGTCTTGGCGACACCGGGTACGCCCTCGACCAGGACATGTCCGCGGGCAAGCAGCGCGATCAGGAGGCCCGTGATCGCGGCATCCTGCCCGACGACCGCCTTGCCGATTTCGTCACGTACGCGACCGACGGCGGCTCGGGCGGAATCGTCGGCGGTAGGGGCGTCGGCCGTGGTCGGTGCCGGGTCGGAGGTCGTCATCGGTTGTTCCTTTCAGGGTGAAGTGCCGACCGTGCTGCGGCTTCGAGTCGGCGCAATCGGTCGTGAAGCTCGTCAAGGTCGCGCCGCGACGTCGGGGGTGCGCCGTCCAGGATGGTTCGCGCTTCCTCCCGCGGCGACACCGACACGCTGGCCAGTGCGTCGGCGACTTCTGCTGCCGACGACGAGCCCGACAGACCGAGCAGCCGCGCGATCCGCACGCGCGCGCCGTGGCGCAGCAGGGAGGCGGCGTGCGCAGTGTCGCCGGATCGTGCGTAGAGGTGCGCCCGCCCCCGCGTGGTCTCTTCGCCGCGCACCGTCACCGGCAGCCGTTCGCCGACAAGCGGTCCGAAACGGATGCCGCGCCAGAGCGCCGCCGCGACGGCGGCCACCAGCATGAGGACGATCACGGGGCTGACCCACGGGGGAGTGAGTTCGCCGAGGGACGGGCTGGCCGGGTCCAGGTCGGTGTCGGCGACGGACGGAACGTACCAGACGAGCGTGGCGTTTCTTCCCATCAGACCCAGCGCGAGGGCGGCATTGCCGTCCTCGGGGAGGTGTTCGTTCGTGAAGAGCGCAGCCCCGTCGACTGCCGACACCCGCTGGGTGCCCGGGACATCGGAGCGGACGGCTTCGCGCACCAGCAGGGCGAAGCCTCCGGCTGCCGGATAGCACTGGGCGGCATCCGTAGCGAGGAAGACCGTTCGCGGACGGATCGCTCCAGCCCGTTGCGCCTCCGGTACCGAGCACTGCGGCTGCACGAGCGCATCGTCGGCGACGCCCACCGCGTTCGCCCCATCGGCTATCAGGCGGAGCGTCCGCGAGCGCGGGTCGATGAGGACGACGTCTGCCGCTGGCGCGGCAAGGGCGGAGATCGCGTCGTCGGAGAGCGCAGGTGCATCGGGGAGCACCAGTGTCGCCGCGCCGTCACGCAGTTCTGCGGCAGCCTGCTCGTGCGAGCGGACTACCCGCACCTCCACGCCCTGCTCGGCCAGGATGCGTGCCAGCGCCCGGGTGCCCGTCGGGGCCGCGGACTCAGGATCGAGCGACTCGCGCTGGCTCCATTCGCCGCCACCGACGATGCTCGCACCGACGATTCCGACCGCGATGAGCCCGACGATGATCGCTATCCATCCGAGTATCGAGCCGCGGCGGGCGCTGGAGGTCGAGAGGTCGGCGCCAGCAACACGCCGCTCGCGGACATCGAGGCTCATGACCCGTGAACCTCGGCGGGTGCGCCCTGCGCGGATTCGAGCCTGGCCAGCGCGCTGTCGGCCGCGGCCACCACGACGTATCCTGTCTCGGTCCCGGGCCGCTGAAGGTAGCGCACGTCCTCGAAGACGGTGGCCGCTTCCCTGGCTCCCGCGCTCACCGGCGCTGCCAGAGCATCGGCGCGCACCGCGAACTGCCGTGCAGTCGTTCCGGGAGTGAGCTCGATCAGTCCCCGTTCGTCCAGGCCGCGGGCTGCTGCCCGGAAGCGCAGCACGATAGCCGCGTCCCAGTCTCGACGGTTCCGGGCAGCCTCGGCTGCCGTCCGCAGCCCCTCGGCGGTTCGATAGTCGATGTCTCCGAACAGTTCGCCGGTGCGGGCTCTTCGCGAGGACGTGCGCCGAGGTACCCCCCACACGAGAATCGCGATGACGATGACAGCGATGGCGATGATGGCGACGACAAGGGCGAGAATCGCCGCCCACTCCGGCGCGACGTCGGGTGAGAACAGGGAGGCGAGGGCATCCCGGGCCGCCTGTGCGGCTCGGTCGAACCAGGTCGGCTGCGCCGCCTGATAGACCGGATCCGCGAGCTCCTGCACAGCCCAGTCTCGAGCTTGCTCGCCATCCGGAATGAGCGGGATCTCTGAGATCACCGAGGCATCGCCCATGTCGTCTGATCGTCATCGGGTCCGGCGGTCGGGGCCGGCGGCGATTGGTCTGGGGCCGGCGGGACGGCTGCGGGCGACGCGGATGTCTGTTCCGCGGCGGGCGGGGGAACGATCGTGTAGCCCGGCGGAGGGGCGAACGGGGCAGGTTGCCCGTACGCGGTGGGCCAGCGCGGTTGAGCGGCGCGCCCAACGTGAACGACGTACGGGTCGGGGAGGTCGGTGTCTCCCGCGTCTCTGCGATCTACGTACTCGAGGAGGTCGAGGTCCAGGCCCTCGTGCCGCATCCGGCAGTCGATGTACACGAGTCCCGCGGCGGTGGATTGCACGATGACCGCGACCGACTGGATGAGAAGCGTCACGATCTGCGTGAGACCGAGGGTTGCGACAATGCCGATGATCGCCGCTGCGCTCTCATCACCAGTGGGGGCGATCACCGTTGTCAGCGCGGAGGCGAGGAACGAGAACGGGATGCTGACGACCTGTGCGACGGCACCGAAAACGAGCGATACGAGCACCAGGATTCCCAGGATCACCCAGAACCGGCCCCGTGAGAGCCGCCATGAGCGACCGAGCGCCGCCCCCAGCGACGTGTGCTCGACGATCAGGACCGCCGGAACGAGCAGAAGCTTCACGGCGAGCCAGAGGCTGAGGGGGATGGCAGCGAGGATCACCAGGATTCCGAGGATGACCGCGGCGGCGGGAACGGCGACAGCGAGCACGGCGATCAGACCACCGACGATGATCACGATCACGCCGATCGCGAGCGAGAGAAGGATCGTGTAGCCGATCAGTCGCCAGGCCACGGGCCGCACACGCTGCCACAGCATCCGCAGCGTCATCTTTTCGGCCACCGCAGCGTGCAGAACGTCGGAGATCACCACGGCCTGAACGAGAACACCAACCGCACCAGCGAGAAGACCGAGCACCAGGCCCGACAGCGCGGTGAGCGTTATCGATCCCGTCAAGACGGCATCCCACTCGTCGGTGCCCGCCGGCACCGTGTCCAGCCGTGAGAAGCTTGCGAACGCGATTCCCGAGATCGCAATGGTTACGACAAGGTATGCGACGGTCTGCACGACCATCGCGAACCCCAGCAGCACCTTGGGGTTGTGCCGCAGCGCCGAAAACGAACGACCCAGAATCGTGCCGAACGTCAGCGGCTGCAGCGGGATGATCCCGGGCCGCGGCGCAGGCGTCCAAGACGGGTACGCGGTCACGGGTTCCTCCTACAGGCTGGAATCGACGCGAGTTTCCATCGTGTCACACGGGACGCAGACCCGCTCATGCCAGTTACCATCGCGTCGGGCGTGCCACCCGCCGCCCGAGCCGGCACCGACGCGCGCGCGAATCAACGGCGTGCGCACAGGTGGAGTCGACTACTCTCGGGGGAAGCACACGCGGCCGCCTGCCGCCAGTGCGCAGGCTGGACGCAAGGAACGAAGGCGCGATGAACTCACGCATCCTGGTTGTCGACGACGACACCGCACTGGCGGAGATGATCGGGATCGTGCTGCGCACGGAAGGGTTCGACACGGTTTTCTGCGCCGACGGAAACGCCGCTGTGGACACCTGGCGCGCGGAACGCCCCGACCTCATCCTGCTCGATCTCATGCTTCCCGGTCGCGACGGCATCGAGATCTGCACGGCTATTCGTGCCGAGTCGGGCATCCCGATCATCATGCTGACGGCACGCACCGACACCGCGGATGTCGTCCGCGGGCTCGAATCCGGTGCTGACGATTACATCGTCAAGCCGTTCAACCCGAAAGAGCTCGTGGCCCGCATCCGGACCAGACTGCGCCCCGGCGGGCAGCCGTCGCAGGAGACGCTGCGGATCGGGAATCTGACGATCGATGTCGCGGGCCACGAAGTACGACGCGGTGATGACGTGATCTCGCTCACGCCCCTGGAGTTCGAGCTCCTGGTCGCGCTTGCCTCCAAGCCGCAGCAGGTGTTCTCGCGGGAGATGCTCCTCGAGCAGGTCTGGGGCTACCACTACAAGGCCGACACGCGCCTGGTCAATGTGCACGTGCAGCGGCTGCGCGCCAAGGTGGAACTTGACCCCGACAACCCGCGCATCGTGACGACAGTGCGCGGTGTGGGCTACCGGGCCGGTGCTGTGGAGTGAGCGTTGTCGACGATCGGGCCGCGTGCAGCGGTCGCGTGAGGTGAGACAGTGGGCTCCCGAGGGGCCGCCGAGCCGTCGTTTCGTCCGCTGATCTGGCGGCGCAACTGGAGGGCGTGGCCCGACAACCTCGTGCACCTGTGGCGACGCTCGCTGCGGTTTCGCACACTCTCGGTGACGATCGTGCTGACAGCTTTCGCCATCCTGATCGCCGTGACCTGGACGGCCCTGGCTATTCAGGATGATCTTTTCGCGTCCCGGCGCGACGAAGTCACCGAGCAGGCGCTTCGTGCAACGGCATCCGCGCAGACAGTGCTCGACGGAGCCGACACGCAGGGGGACCCGGCACAGATCCAGCGCGTGTGGCTCGGGTTGCGCACTGCCCTGCAGCAGCAATCGTCGACCGACATGATCGCGACGTTCCGGATCGGGGCCTCTGATCCTGCTGCGCAGGCATACCGCGTCGGCGAGTTCGACACGGCGATCATTTCCGAGGGCCTGCGTGAGAAGGTGCGAGCCGACGCCAATCAGCAATGGTGGCAGTCTGTCGCCCTCGACGCCGCAGGCACCCCGGGCATCGTCGTGGGGCAGCAGCTGATCTTCCCGCAGGTCGGCGACTTCGAGGTCTACTACGCGTATGGCCTTGAGGGAGCTGATCAGACCCTGCGGTTCGTGCAGGCCACACTGTGGGTCGTAGGGGTTGCCCTGGTCCTGCTCATCGGGGGCATCGCCTGGTTCGTGCTCCGCTCGGTAACCACTCCCATCGGTGAAGCTGCACAGACCAGCGCAAAGCTCGCGGCGGGGGAGCTGGGGGTCCGGCTGCCGGTGCGTGGCGAAGACGAGCTCGCGACGCTGGGCGAGTCCTTCAACGCCATGGCGGACAGCATCGAGACGCAAATCAAGGAGCTTGCCGATCTGTCGCTGGTGCAGCAACGATTCGTCTCCGATGTCTCGCACGAGCTGCGAACCCCGCTGACCACTATTCGGCTGGCCGCCGACATGCTGAACGACCGTCGGGATGATTTCGATCCGGCGACAGCGCGCGCCGCCGAGTTGCTTGCCGCTCAGGTCGAGCGCTTCGAAGTGCTTCTGAGTGACCTCTTGGAGATCAGTCGGTACGACGCGGGATCCGTGCAGCTTGAACTGGAGCCGACGAGCCTTGCCCACGTCGCGGAGGACGTCATCGCGTCAATGGAGCAGATCGCTCACCAACACAACACTGATCTACGCTTGGTCGCCCCCGGCGGTTACTCGCCCGTGGACATGGACGCCCGGCGCGTGCGCAGGATCCTGCGGAATCTGATCGGCAACGCGATCGAACACGGGGAGGGTAAGCCCGTCGTGGTCACCGTGGACAGTAATCAGCAGGCCGTCGCCGTTGGGGTGAGAGACTTCGGAATGGGCATCGCCGCCGAGGATGCCGCACGCGTGTTCGATCGGTTCTGGCGCGCTGATCCGTCCCGCAAGCGAACCCTCGGCGGCACGGGACTGGGCCTTGCGATCTCGCTCGGTGACGCGAAGCTGCACGGGGGAGACCTAGCAGTGTGGTCGGAACCCGGACGCGGTGCCCACTTCGTGCTCACTCTTCCACGCGGCGCGCACCGGACGGGGCCCGCGGCGCTTCCGTTGGACTCGCCGATTCCGCTCGATCCCGGTGACGAGAACACGGTCGACGCTTTCGAACACACCCAGCCGATCTCGACGATTCCGAGCGGCGACCCGGCGGCGGGGGGCGGATCATGAGGCGGCTCATCGGCACCGTGCTGGCGATACTCGGCATCCTGGTGCTCTCCGCCTGTGCAGGACTTCCTGTCAGCGGTCCTGTCACGGCCGGCCGGCCCGTCGACGAGGTACGCACCGGACCCGAGGTGCGCTTCTTCCCGGACGGACCGCAGCCGGGCGCCACCCAGGAGGAGATCGTCGAGGGTTTCCTCCTCGCAGGGTCCGGCTCGAGCGCTGACTGGGCAACCGCCCGCTCCTTCCTTGCGCCCGCGATCCAGTCCTCATGGGACCCCTCAGCGGGTGTGGCGGTCGTGCCCACCGGCGAAATCGTTGCGCAACCAGCGGTCGACGACACCGTGAAAGTCATCCTCGCTCCCGTCGCCAGCGTCGATGCGACGGGCCGCTACGAGCCGGCTCTGGGCGGCACCGCGACACTCGCGTTCGAGCTGATACAGGTCGCAGGCCAATGGCGGATCTCCAAGGCTCCCGACGGGATCGTCCTGGACGAAAGCGTGTTCGGGACAGTGTTCCATCGTTACTCCGTGATGTACTTCGATACCTCGTGGACCTATCTCGTTCCCGACGAGAGATGGTTCCCGACGACGTCCGCCGCCGTGCGTATCACCACTGCGTTGGTCGATGAGCAGCCGAGCGACTGGCTCGCCGGGGCTGTGTCGACAGCCTTCACTGACGACGTGACCTCGGTCTATTCGTCTGTGCCGCAGAGTGCCGGTACGGCGCAGGTCGAGCTGTCCGCCGAGGCTCTCGCGCTCCAGCAGCTCACGATCGACCGCATGGCTACCCAGCTGGAAGCGAGCCTCGCTACCGCCGGGATCACCGAGGTGGAACTGACGGTTGATGGCGTTCCCATCGCTGCAACGCCGGTCCAGACCCGATCGACCGCAGTTACCGGGGGCCCGCTCGTGTTGACCGACGAGGGCTTCGGTTTCTTGCCGGGCAGTGAGTTGACGCCGATCGGGGGACTCTCGGGTGCCGTCGTGCGAAGCAACCCGGTGGCGGTGCAGGTCGGACCGGATCAGGAGAGTGCGGCAGTGCGTTCGGCCGATGGTTCGGTTGCCCGTGCTGACGTTACCGATGACGTCGTCGTGCTCGACACCCGCAGCGGCTTGCGCGATCCGGTGATTGATGCCCGAGGCTATGTGTGGAGTATTCCGGCGCGATCGCCGGCAGCACTCACCGCTTTCGGTCCAGGCATAGAATCACCCCTGCTCTCCCAGTCCTGGGCTGCGGCGGGCGCCACAGACGTGCAAGCGATGTCGATCTCGCGCGACGGCGCCCGCATGGCGGGCGTCGTGCGCATCGGGGACCGAACCGAGCTATGGCTGTCGGGCGTCATTCGCGATGAGAGCGATAACCGGGGGGTACCGGCGCGGCTCGGCGAGCCGATCGTTGCCGGGACGATCGCCGGAGAGGCGGTGTCGATGGTGTGGACCGACGATGTCACTGTCGCGGTGGTCACGCGATCGGGAACTGAGACCGAGATCGTCGAGCAGGTAGTCGGAGGTACGTCCTCGACGATCGCTGGGCCGGCCGGCGCGTCGATCACAACGGTGGCGACGGCGACCTCGAGTATCCGGCTGAGATCCGATGACGGGGGACTGTACGTGCGGCGGGGAGCGAACTGGCTGCAGACCACCGAGGGCATCTCGCTCCTGGCGGTGCAGCAGGGCACCCCGCAGCAGTGACTCGAACCTTTCTCCCGAGCCGGGCGCGGGAGACCGCTATCCCCAGTGACCCGAACGCGAGCTCGTGAGGCCTCAGTGCCCGTGCACGGTGGAGTCGTGACCACCTCTCGTATCCATCGCGGAGTCGAGTGGACACGCGATGCCGCCTCGCAGGCGCTCTCGTGGCTGATTCCCGTCGACTGCGCCGGATGCGGTCGGCCAGACTCCTCGCTGTGCGACTCGTGTGAACTGGAGTTGCGCCGCAGCACCACGCGGTGCCGGATGGTGGGTGAGCTCACCGTGTTCAGCGCCGTCGCGTACGACGGTCCGGTGGTCGGGGTGATGCGCTCTCTCAAGACCGAGGGGAGGACCCGACTCGTCCGCCCTCTGGGGGCTGCCCTGCGCACGACGCTCGAGCGGGCCGATCTCGTGCCCGGCGGGCTGGTTGCCGCACTCGCGACGGGAACTGTGATTCCTGTCGTGATCCCCTCGTCAGCTGCTGCGTTCCGTCGTCGCGGATACCGTGTCGTCGACCTCATTGCCAGGCAGGCCGGCATGCGGTGCGTTCCGGTCCTGCGCAGTGTCGGTGCCGGCGTGGATCAACGGGCGCTTGGCCGGGCGGCGCGGGAAAGCAATACCGAGGGCATGTTCGCCGTGCGATTCGTGCCCGGTCGCCCCGTGCTGTTGATCGACGACGTTGTCACGACCGGCGCGACGCTTCGAGCGGCAGCCGAGGCGCTGCGCGAGGCGGGAGTCGCGGTTCTCGGGGCGGTGACCGTCGCGTCCACGCCGCTGCGATGGTCGTCCGGCCAGGGGCGCTCACCACGCGAACAATAGACTTCATCGGCTCGCGCCGAGCCGCCGAGGACCGGGCAAAAGTCAGTCTACCGGGGTTATGGCGGAGGATACTGACACGGCGGAAATCGTGCGTGACAGGCAGATGGCCAGGGTCTAACGTGGGGGTAACAAGGCGACTGATGGTCCGCCCTTGGAACCGGGCGGACCGGAAACAAGGAGGTCAAGATGGACACGAACATCGTCGGCGTGGGAGTCGGTATCACCGATCGCTTCCGCTCGGTCGTCGAAGAGAAACTCGTCCGGATCGAACACCTCGCACCCCGTGCGCAGCGCATCGATGTCAAGGTCACTCATCGCACTTACCGCACGGGCCGGGTCGAAGACCACACTGTCGAGCTCACGCTCACCGGCAAAGGTCCGCTGGTGCGGGCTGAGGCGACCGATGCCGACAAGTTCACAGCGCTCGATATGGCTGTCGACAAGCTGTGCGAGCAGTTGCGACGCGCCAAAGACAAGAGGGTCGATGCCCGAAACCACCCCCGCAAGGCGATGTTCGACAAGGAACGCGGCGAGCTCGACGGGATCGACATCCAGCCCGCATCGGCAGATGTCCTCCGGCGCGTCGCGACCGGCGAGGTGCCGATCGTCGACGGTGAGGACGACGAGGCATACACGCCAGTCGTCATCCGCACGAAGGAATTCGAGGCGGAGTGGATGACGGTCGAGGAGGCTGTCGACCGGATGGAACTGGTTGGACACGACTTCTTCTTGTTCATCAACGCCGCAACCGATCACCCGAGCGTGGTGTACCGCCGCAAAGGCTGGGACTACGGTGTGATCTCCCTCACCACCGAGGCAAGCCCGGCGGCCCTCGTGAGCTGAGTGCCCGCGGCACTGCCGCAAGATCGGAGACGGATGCCGCGAGCCGTAGAGCTTGCGGCATCCGTCTCTCAGTCGAAGATCCCGTCCAGGATGCTGCCGATGACAAGGCCCCCGAGGATTCCGCCCACGAGGTCCGAACCGCCGCCGGTCCGGCGCCCGAAGCCCTCCATCGGGCCGCCCCACTGCGGATGCGGACCGGCCGAGGGACGGGATGCGTCGATGTCGCGCTGGGCATACCGCAGCGCATCGCCTGCCAGCTGGGCGGAGCGGCGGGCGAACTCCATGGCTTGATCGCGATCGTCCTCGGGGATGGTGGGGACGGTCGCGGCAGCGCCTCCGACGACGCGGTCCAGGTCCGCCCGGACGCGCTCGGCTTCGGCAAGGCGCGTGCGCGCGTCGGCACCGATCCAGCCGCGGTGGCCCGCGATGACATCTCGGGCCACCGCGAGCTGGCGGTCGGCGTCATCGATCGCGTTTCGCACATGACCGAGCTCCGGGATCGGGCGGGCAGCTCGTTCTAGCGCCGCAGCGACTGCCGCGTCCAGCGCTGCGTTGGCTTCCCGCATCCGAGTCAGGTGCTCGAAGGGGTCGGTGTTCACGCCCGCGGCAGGGAGGGCGGCGAGCGCCGCCTGCAGGGCCGACATCGCCTCGATGACCGCGGGGACCTGCGGCGCGGTGCGCGCAGCGATCAGATCCCCGCGCGAGTCCTCGACGATAGCGCCGAGTGTCGCCTCGGCTCGGAGGGCTTCGACTTCGAAGGTCTCGACTGCGTCCACCAGGGTTTCGGCGCGTCGGGCAGCCTCGGTGGCAGCTTCCATCGCGAGGTTCGCCTGCTCCCGTTGTCCGGCTTCCCGTCGACGCTCGGCGACTCCCGCGCTGTGCTCAGCGAAGCTCAGGAGCTGTTCGGCTTCGGCGGGGTTCGCGGCGACACCCTCCAGCGCGCTCGGCGCGTACCTCGTGGCAAGCCGTGCCACGGTCTCACGTGCGTGCGGAATGCGTTCCCGGACGCGGGCAGCGTCAGCGCGGACCCGGGCGATGATCTCGGGCGCCCGACGTGCCCGCTCGATCGGTTCGGCAAGAGCCGCCATCCGATCTTCGAGGAGATCTTCTGCCCACTCGCACAGCTGGACGATGCGGGTGTTTCGAGTGCGGAGTTCGTCGGCGGTATCGGGTATCTCGTCGTGGTTGAGCTGGTGCAGGTGGAAGGCCTCCTGCATGTGGGTTCGCACCGAGTCGAGCGCGGCGCGCAGGTCGCCGACCGCGTTCGGTCCGAGTTCGGCTTCGGCGAACGAGACCTCGTCGACGGCGAGTCGGATGTGTTCGTCTGCCGCAACGAGCGAGCTCTGCGCGCGGCGAGCGAGGTCGGCATCCTGTTGCGCCGTCTCGGCCTGTTCACGCTTGCGTCGTCCCCAAAAGCCGGCCATGCCTCGATCCTAGAATCGCGCAGCCGTGTTCGGGCTGAGTGGTCAGACGCGCAGGGTGTCTATGACGCGTGAGCGCACCGCCACCAGTGCGGGAAGGAATCCCGCCAGCGCGCCGATGACGACAGATGCGATCAGCCCTGTTATCGCCGCCCGCACGGGGAAGGGCGGCACATCCTGCAGGGCGCCGAACATGGTCAGCACCATCGGCGTGCGCATGACGGCGACGGCCAGCACGATTCCGACGACACCGGCAACGGCGGTTGCAACGACGCTCTCGAGGAGGACCGCCGTGAAGATCCGGCCCGCGGTTGCCCCGAAGCTGCGGCGCACGCCGATCTCGCGGATGCGCTGGCGCATGGCCACCAGCTGTATGTTGACCAGCCCCAACCCGCCGAGCACCAGGATCAGCACGGCTATCGAACCGGTCACGAGCTCGAACATCGCCGCGGACGCCTGCGCATCGGGACGCGATCCCCAGTCGGTGCGCGAGACCGATACCTGCACCGCCTCCCCGGCCGCGGCGCGGACATCCGATGCCAGCAACGCACCGACCGTCGGCACGATCTCTTCGGGAACCCAGAGCTCCCACGTGACCCCGGTCTCGGCGGGCAGCGAGTCCACACGATCCCGGTATCCGTCGTACAGCATCCAGATCTGCTTATTCGAGTCCCAGTCGCCCTCACGGGGCGTGACGCCAATGATGGGGAAGGTGCCTCCCGCGCCGCCGATCACCTCCATCGTCGGATGCGTTGCCAACGGCGGTGCTCCCAAAGCCGTCCACAGGGGGTAGCTGATGACGACCGGCGGCGCCAGCAGCCCCTCGTCACCGGGCACGAACCAGCGGCCTTCGGCAACTGTCGATCGATGGATGACGGGGTACGCGGGATCCACCAGCATCGTTGTGACGGGCCTGACCCACTCCGGCGTCTGTACCTGCAGGGTCACGGATGCCGCAAGTCGCGAGACGTAGGACAGCTCGAAGCGGGCGGCGGCGCCCGAGACGTCCTCGTCGAAGCTGTCCCAGTCCATGGGCGCTCCGTCGGTGGCCGATGCCGACACCGATATCGTGGCGACGCGCCCGCCGTAGCGGTCGGATTGCTCGGCTGCCGCCTGACGCTGATACTCGCCGAGTGCGACGACCGCGGTGAGGGCGGCAACCGAGACGGCGATACCGATCAAGCTCAGCAGGACCCGCAGCTTGTGATGGCGAAGTTCCGCCCACGCCTCCAGGAGCGCGCCGATGAACCCGCTCATGCCGAGACCGCCCCGAGCGCGGTGTCAGCGAACGCCCGGTCAAGGTCCACGGGGGAGAGCACACCATCGGCCAGTCGCAGATGCCGCCGCGCACGAGCCGCCACATGAAGATCGTGAGTGATCGTCACCAGGGCAGCGGCGCTCTCGGTGGCAATGTTGTCGAGTAACGCCATCACTGCGGCGCCGGTTTCGACATCCAGAGCCCCCGTCGGTTCGTCGGCGAGGATAAGCGCCGGGCGGCGCACGAGGGCTCGCGCGATGGCGACGCGCTGTTGCTCGCCGCCCGACAGTCTCTCGGGCGGCGTGTCCAACCGGTGGGCCAAGCCCACACGGTCGAGCATCGCGCGGGCAAGCTCCCGGCGGCGCCAGAACTGCTTGCCACTCGCGTACCCGAGGGGCATCTCGACGTTCTCGAGCGCCGTGCGCCCGGCAAGCAGGTGGAACTGCTGAAAGACGAAGCCGACGTCGCGCCCCCGCATCCGGTCGAGGCGCCCACGCCGGATGCCGGCGACCGGCGTGCCTCGAAACTCTGCGGTTCCCGAGGTCGGCAGATCGAGGAGGCCCAGGATGTTCAGCAGCGTGGACTTGCCCGAGCCGCTGCGGCCGACGATCGCGACGTGGTCTCCTGCCGACACCGCAAGGTCGACACCGCGCAGGATGTCGAGCGTCGACTCGTCGGGGAGTGTGACCTGCTTGGTCACACCCTCGAGCCTGACAAGGCTCACCAGCTCCACCCCGGGTCCTCGCAGAACTGACCACCCATCCCGTCGTCGTAGCAGACCGGTTCGTTCGGGGCCGCGAGGCCGGGGACGAACTGCCGCACCTGCTCGCCGTCGGTCAGTCCGGAGACGACCTCCACGACGGTGCCGTCGCTGACTCCGAGTCCGACTTCCCGCTCTTCGAGGGGGGCGCCGGTGCCGGCATCCACCCACACCAGCCCGGTGCCTGCTCCACCGCGCACTGCAGTGACCGGAACCACCAGGGCATCATCGACAGTCGCTACCCGGATGGACAGCTCGGTCCGAAGGCCTGCGAACACTGTCTGGTCGGTCGGGACGGCGCACGTGATGCTGGTCGTGCCGTCTTCGGACACCTGCACCGATAGGCCCGTGCATGAGAAGGGCGCGGGGCCGCCCTGGATTGTGACTTCGCCCTCGGTCGGGGCATTCAGCAGTCGATACAGCTGCACCGGCTCGATGGTGCTCTGCACGTGATACCGGGTGGGGCTGAGCGTCGCGATTTCGCCTCCGATGCTCGTCGGCTGTCCTTTCACCACGGCCACGGCGGTCACCTCGCCGGCCTCCGGGGCCAGCACATCGATCGTCTTGGCGGGATAGGACTGCTTGATCGTCATCAAGACCTGACCGGCTGCGACCGACTGTCCCGGTGCAACCTTGACCTCGCTGACGGCTCCGTCGACCTCGGAACGCACCGTCACGGCGTCGTCGCGCGCGATCGTTCCTTCGAGGGTCAGTTCGTCGATCACGCTCTGGCGGACGACGGGCACAACCGGCTCGGTGATCTGCCCACCCGGATCTGCCGAGGCCGTCGCCGTATCGGGGAAGAACGCCATCTTCACGAGTGCGGCGGCGAGAGCCCCGAACACGATAACGAAAAGGATGGGAAATACCCACCGACGCCACACAGCCATAGACATACTCCTTCCATTCGCGACGAAGCGTTCCCCCGATGAGCGCGGATGGCTTCGTGTGATCCCCCGCGTGCAACCTATCCCGCGCCTGCGGGCACGGCCAACACTGTCGATGACATTTCAGGGTCTTCCCCGAGAGACTCAGGGTGCGCGTTTGCTGGGGCGGGAAAGCGGGGACGCTTCCGCTGGGAGCGGACCCAGCGCACGCCAAGGTCACGGCCCGGTAACATGAGTCGGTATGTCCGCGCGCGGTTCGCGCCGGGTCGGCACCCCGGGTGCCGCCGTTGACAGATGGAGAGCTTTCCGTGGCCAATCCTCTCGAGAAACTCCTGCGTGCCGGTGAAGGTCGGCTCCTGCGGCGCTTGCAGCAGGTTGCGAAGGCGGTCAACGCCCTCGAGGACGAGTACTCGCAGCTGACTGACGACGAGCTGCGGGACGAGACCGCGGAGTTTCGCACCCGCTACGAGGCTGGCGAGACGCTCGACAAGCTGATGCCCGAGGCCTTCGCCGCCGTGCGGGAGGCCGCCAAGCGGACGATCGGTCAGCGGCACTACGACGTGCAGCTGATGGGCGGCGCTGCCCTGCACCTCGGCAACATCGCGGAGATGAAGACCGGTGAGGGCAAGACGCTGGTGGCGACACTTCCGGCGTACTTGAACGCGATCGCGGGCAAGGGCGTGCACGTGATTACCGTCAACGACTTCCTCGCGAGCTATCAGGCCGACCTCATGGGGCGTGTGTACCGGGCGCTGGGGATGACGACCGGCACGATCGTGTCGGGACAGACCCCCGAGGTGCGCCGGGAGCAGTACCTCGCAGACATCACCTACGGCACGAACAACGAGTTCGGTTTCGACTACCTTCGCGACAACATGGCGTGGCGCCGGGAGGACCTCGTCCAGCGCGGACACTTCTTCGCGATCGTCGACGAGGTTGACTCGATCCTCATCGATGAGGCCCGCACACCCCTGATCATCTCGGGCCCCTCCGCGGGAGAAGCGAACCGGTGGTTCGCCGAGTTCGCGAAGATCGCTCGCACTCTCGAGCCGGGAATCGACTACGAGGTCGACGAGAAGAAGCGCACGATCGGCGTGCTCGAGCCGGGTATCGAGAAGGTCGAAGACTATCTCGGGATCGACAACCTCTACGAGTCAGTCAACACTCCGCTGATCTCGTTCCTGAACAACTCGATCAAGGCGCTCGCCCTGTTCAAGCGCGACACCGACTACGTCGTCATGAACGACGAGGTGATGATCGTCGACGAGCACACGGGCCGAATCCTGGTGGGCCGCCGCTACAACGAAGGCATCCACCAAGCGATCGAGGCGAAGGAAGGTGTCCCGGTCAAGGCCGAGAACCAGACTCTCGCGACAGTGACGTTGCAGAACTACTTCCGCCTCTACGACAAGCTCTCGGGCATGACCGGCACCGCCGAGACCGAGGCTGCCGAGTTCATGTCGACCTACCAGCTGGGAGTCGTCGCGATCCCGACGAACAAGCCGATGATCCGCAAGGATCAGTCCGACCTCGTCTACAAGAACGAGCCTGCGAAGTTCGCTCAGGTCGTCGAAGACATCGCGAAGCGCCACGAGTCGGGGCAGCCGGTGCTCGTCGGCACCGTCTCGGTGGAAAAGAGCGAATACCTGTCGCGTCTGCTCGCGAAGAAGGGCATCAAACACGAGGTTCTCAACGCGAAGAACCACGCTCGCGAGGCCGAGATCGTGGCGCGCGCCGGGCGACTGGGCGCAGTCACGGTTGCGACGAACATGGCCGGGCGCGGAACCGACATCATGCTGGGCGGGAACGCCGAGTTCCTCGCGGTTCAGGAGATGAAGGCCAAGGGGCTCGACCCGGTGGAGACACCGGACGAGTACGAGGCCGAGTGGGATGCCGTCTACCAGTCCACCCGCGACCACGTTTCCGAAGAGGCCGAGAAGGTTGTGGCAGCCGGCGGTCTATACGTGCTCGGTACGGAGCGGCACGAGTCGCGCCGCATCGACAACCAGCTGCGGGGTCGGTCGGGACGTCAGGGCGACCCGGGAGAGAGCCGGTTCTACCTGTCGCTGACCGATGACCTCATGCGCCTGTTCCAGTCAGGGGCTGCCGAGGCAATCCTCTCGCGCACCAACTTCCCCGACGACGTCGCCATCGAATCGGGCATGGTTTCGCGGGCGATCAAGAGCGCGCAATCGCAGGTGGAGGCGCGTAACGCCGAGCTGCGCAAGAACGTGCTGAAGTACGACGATGTCCTGAACCGGCAGCGCGAAGCGATCTACTCGGATCGCCGCCACATCCTCGAGGGGGATGACATCGCCGACCGCGTCCAGCACTTCATCGAGGACGCCATCAGCACGCTGATCGACGATCACACGGGTACCGGTCACACCGAGAGCTGGGACTTCGACGCGCTGTGGACCGAACTCAAGACGCTATATCCGGTCTCTCTCACAATCGACGAGGTCGTCGCCGAGTCCGGAAGCAAGGGCAAGGTCACCCCCGAGGTACTGAAGCGCGAGATCATTTCGGATGCACGCATCGCCTACCAGAAGCGCGAAGAAAGCCTCGGCGAAGCTGCCATGCGCGAGCTTGAGCGGCGGGTCGTGCTTCAGGTCGTCGACCGCCGCTGGCGAGACCACCTCTACGAGATGGATTACCTGAAGGACGGCATCGGCCTGCGCGCGATGGCGCAGCGTGATCCGCTCATCGAGTACCAGCGCGAGGGCTATCAGATGTTCCAGCAGATGATGGGCCAGATCAAGGAAGAGTCAGTCGGGTACCTCTACAACCTCGAGGTCGAGGTCCGCCGCGCGGACGGAGAGAACGCCGCCGAGGTCGAGGCCAAGGGTCTGTCGATCGCGCCCGTGGAGGGACAGCGTCTGCAGTACTCCGCGGCCAATGACGCCGGTGAAGTCGAGGTGCGAAACGAACGCGGCCAGGTGCAGCAGGCGGCCACCAGCCGGGCCCGCCAGGCCGCGGCATCCGCGCCCGCAGCGCCCGTCGCGCCGACGCCCCCCGCTGTGCGCGGCGCGTTCGGCCAGCGCACCGACGGTGAAGCGCCGGCGCCGGCTGCCCAGCAGCCGCTGAACCGCGCCCAGCGGCGCGCTGCCGACAAGAAGAAGTAAGCGCAGAACGCGAGACCCGCGATCCACGCGCGGTCAGGTGGCCCGGTGGGTGCGGCATTATCCTGAACGGATGACCCACCCCCGGCCGCTCGACCAGTCGAGCAAACTCAAGCACGTCCTCTACGAGATCCGGGGGCAGGCCCTCGTCGAGGCCGATCGTCTGGAGGCCGAGGGACACCGGATCCTCAAGCTGAACACGGGGAACCCGGCAGCTTTCGGCTTCGAGGCTCCGTTCCAGATCGTGCGGGACATGATCGAGGCGGTACCCGAAGCCCACGGGTACAGCGACAGCCGCGGCATCAAGTCTGCTCGGCTCGCCGTCGTCTACCGATACGAGCAGGTTCCCGGATTCCCGGCGCTCGACCCCGATGACGTGTACCTCGGTAACGGGGTCTCCGAGCTCATCACGATGACGATGCAGGCCCTCCTGGACGAGGGCGACGAGGTGTTGATCCCCGCACCCGACTACCCGCTGTGGACGGCGATGACGAGCCTGGGGGGTGGGACGCCCGTTCACTACCTGTGCGACGAGCAGAACGGTTGGCAGCCCGACATCGAAGACATCCGCTCGAAGATCACCGAGCGCACCAAAGCGATCGTCGTCATCAACCCCAACAACCCGACCGGTGCCGTCTACACCCGCGAAGTCCTCGATCAGATCGCCGACATCGCCCGCGAACACTCGCTTCTGGTCCTTGCTGACGAGATCTACGACCGCATCCTCTTCGACGATGCGAGACACATCCCGATGGCCGCCGTTGCGCCGGATCTGCTGGTGCTGACCTTCAACGGGCTCTCGAAGACCTATCGAGTCGCCGGCTATCGCTCGGGGTGGCTCGCGATCACGGGGCCGAAGGATCACGCAGCCGGCTTCCTGGAGGGAATCACCCTGCTGGCCTCGACGCGGCTGTGTCCCAATGTTCCGGCGCAGTACGCCGTGCAGGCTGCGCTGTCGGGAGTCCAGTCGATCGACGCGCTGATCGCTCCCACGGGGCGGTTGCATGAGCAGCGGGATGCCGCCTGGGAGGCGCTGGAGTCGATCCCCGGGGTGAGCTGCGTCAAGCCGGAGGGCGCGCTGTACGCCTTCCCGCGCTTCGATCCGAACGTGTACGACATCCGGGATGATGCGAAGCTCGTGTACGACTTCCTTGTCGCCGAGAAGGTGCTGCTCGTGCAGGGGACGGGATTCAACTGGCCGACCCCGGACCACGTGAGGATCGTGACGCTTCCTGAATCCCGAGTGCTGACTGAGGCTATCGAGCGGCTCGGCAACTTCCTGTCGTCGTACCGGCAGTAAGGCGGCGCGCCGTCCGCGGCGTTGTCAGAGCAGGGCGAGAGAGGTGGTGCGCCACCGACCGTCCATGCCCTCCAACCGCAGGGCCACAGCACGGGTGCGCGCCGGACCGCGGACGATGACCACGCCCTCGACGATGCCGTCGGCGGGGGAGGAGTGGCGTACGGAAACGATCTGATGCACGGGACGCTTCGCTGGGATGCCGCGGGCGCTTCGTGCGCGGGCGGCGAGGTTGGCCCGGGTGACGAGCTTCCGATACGCATCCTCGGTCAGCCACCTGGCGAGTTGGTCAACCTCGCGGACACCCGCGAAGATCTCCAGGACCCCACGAGAGATGTTGCGCAGGAAGGTCTCGGGATCGGGGAGGTCGGCGGTGCTCGTGCGCTGTGGCGCGAAGTACTGGTTCAGCTCGGCCGCTTCGTCTGCCGCGCGGTAAGCGCGTGCGAAGCTCGATTGCGTCGTCGCCATGAGATCTCACTCTCGACCGGTAACAGGATGTCGAGAAGTAGAGCACACGGCAGGGGGCTCGGTGGGGGCCGGGATCCCGCTGTGGACAGTTTCTCATCGACTCCTCATCTACGACGTACGCTCGCCCCGTGCGATGGGACCGGCTGTTCGATGACCTCGAAGCTCAGGCGTCAGCCGAGTGGGAAGCCGAGCGTGCGGCCCTCGCCTCCGAGTCCGAGCGGGTGCGCCTGTCGCGCGTGTCGCTGAGGGACCGGCTGCTCGTGCTGCGAGACGCTCAGGCCCAGGTGCGGGTGCAGTTGAGCGGCGGCGCCGGCGTCGAAGGGCGAATCGTTGCCGTGGGTGCTGATTGGTTGGCGGTCGACCGAGGACCGTCCTCCGTCAGCATCGTTCCGCTCGGTGGGCTCACGGGGCTACGGATGGCGCACGCCGACCTTCTGCACAGCGCTTCGGGACGTGTGGGGCAAGCCCTCCGCGAGCGGATGGATCTCGGTTTCGTGCTGCGCGACCTCGCACGCCGGCGGGTTCCCGTTCTTGTCGAACTGGTCGCGGACGACGCGCTGACCGGAACCGTCGATCGAGCCGGCGCGGATCACTTCGACCTTGCCATTCACGACCTCGACGTTCCGCGGCATCCGTCGGCGGTGACCGGATTTCGGATGGTTCCGTTCGGCGCCCTCGCGCAGCTGGTCGTGGCGGCCGGAGACGCGGGGCTCTGACCCGCGGAAGCCTCCCGGATCAGTCTGGGTTGCGAATGGCCCCGGTGCCCCACAGTTCCGGGAAGCTCGCGGTCTGCGACTGGTGCCACAGCGCCATGCGTCGGGTCTGTTCGACCTGGTCGTCGAGGTAGGACTCGACACTCATCTCGTCGATGCGCCACTGCCCGCTTTCGCCGACACGCATCCCGCGGAGCTGCCCGGCCAGGACCAGGGCCATCACGTCCTCGACCTCGATCGCGAGCACTTCGGCGACCTGCGATGGCGTCAACAGGCGCGCGTCGGCGGCGGGAGGCTGGGGCATGTCCCCATTATGACGCCGGGTTCTGACAGGGCGGCGCAGCGGCGCCCGCTGTGGATAAGCGCGGCAGCGATTCACGAGTCTCGGCGACCATGGTTCGCATGTCCTCCCGCTCTCATACCTCCCGGCGCCCCGCGTGGGCAGACCTGCGGTTCCTGGTCGGCGTCGTTCTGGTTCTGGCTTCCGTCGGTGGTGTGTGGTTCATCGTGTCGTCGGCGCGCCAGACCGAACCCGTCTACGTAGCCGTCCGAGCGATAGTTCCCGGCGAGCCGGTAGCTGCAGCGGACCTTGCCGTCGTGGATGTCGCTCTGGGAGTCGCGTCGAACGCTTACCTCAGGGCTGACGACCTCGGGGAAGGGCTCGTTGCAGCGCGCACAGTCTCGGCTGGCGAACTCGTGCCCGCCGACGC
>NZ_DCBW01000016.1:116216-150885 GCF_002313585.1 Microbacterium sp. UBA1097
GTGCCCGCCGACGCTCTCGTGACCGACGACAGTACGCGATCCACGACGGTCGTCGTCCGCAGCGCAGCCGAGGTACCGGGTTCGGTCGTGGCCGGATCGACTGTCGAGTTGTGGGCAGCGCCGCGTCTTGATCAGTCACGCTTCGATACGCCACGCATTCTCGTGGCCGACGCGACGGTCGTCAGCGTCACCCGGGATGATTCACCCCTGGCCGGCGGAACGGCGGCGGTCGAACTGGTGATTCCCCGCGCCGATGTCGCTGCCGCGCTCGCTGCAATCGCCGACGGCTCCGCGCTCTCGGTCATCCCCTGGACCCCGGGGCTGCAATGAGAGCGCTGATCGCGCTGGACGAGCCACACGCGACGCGGCTGGCCGAAGAGCTCTCGCGGCTCGGATGGGACGCGCACGCAACGCCGGCCACGACACCCGGTCTCGCCGCCGCTCGCGGTGGTGTCCGGGGTGCCGGTGACGAGGAGCTGGAGCTTCTCGTCGTCGCTGCGCGCCACGACACACTCACACGTGAGCTCGTGACCGCTTGCGATCGGGAGGGAATCCGGATCGCCCCCGTGGGGGACGGTGAGACACCGGCGCGCCTGGCTCAGGCGTTCGGGCTCGGCGTGCCGATGTCGCCACGGGCTTCCGGGCGCGAGCTCGTGCGTGCCCTCCGAGACCCGCTGCCCGTCGCGCCGGTTCCCCGGAACAGGCGCCGAGTCATCGCAGTATGGGGTGCGGCAGGGTCGCCCGGGCGATCGACGATAGCGATCGAGCTCGCGGTGGAGCTCGCCCGCGACCGCGATGTGGCGCTGATCGATGCCGACTCCCACGCGCCCTCGATAGCGCTGGCGCTCGGCCTGCCCGATGAAGGTCCGGGGTTCGCCGCCGCATGCCGACAGGTGAACCGTGGCGCCCTGGATGTCGCCGAACTGGACCGAATCGCGCTTCGGCTCGGGCGGGGGCCACAGGTTCTGGCCGGCATCAATCGGCCTTCGCGTTGGCCGGAGCTGCGCGAGGATCGCGTACGTGCCGCGCTCTCCATATGCCGCGAGTGGGTGGATGACACCGTGGTCGACGTGGCGGCGCCCCTGGACCGTGACGAAGAGATCGTGAGCGATCTCGCCGGTGGCAGGCGCAACGCCGCAACGATCGCCGCCCTCCAGGAAGCCGATCTCGTCGTCGCCGTGGCCGGTGCGGATCCCGTCGGTATCAGCCGTTTCGTTCGCGGCTACGCGCAGCTGCGCGAGACAGTGGGAGCGACACCGATCGCGGTGGTCGCCAACCGGCTGCGCCCGGGCTCCCTGGGCATCGACGCCCGCGGCCAGGTACGCCGAAGTCTCGACCGGTTCGCCGGCATCCGTGACGTGTGGTTCGTGCCGCAAGATCCGCGCTCGGCCGATGCTGCGCTCCTGGCCGCCCGTCCGATCGCGGACGTTGCCCGGAGATCGCCGATCGTGTCCGGCGTGCGGCGCTTCGTGAGCGAGGCGCTCGCCGTCGACACTCGCAAAGCTGCGTAGTTCGAGCATCCACGCTGGGGCTCTAGGCTGAAACGATGTCGACCCTCAGCGATCTCGTCTATGACCAGGGGCGTTCCACCGGCGCGGATGTCGAATGGCTCCACCGCCTGGCCGGGGACGGTCAGTTGCTGGCCGATCTCGCTTTCGCCGACATCGTCATCTGGGTTCCGACGGCAGATGACTCGTTCGTCGCTGTCGGCCACGCCCGGCCCAGCGGCGCCGCGACCCTGTTTTATCGGGACATCGTCGGAGACCCCGTCCGACCCCAGTGGCGGACCCAGATTCGCGAGGCGTTCTTCTCGGGAATGATCGTCGACTCGGCATCCCCTGACTGGTTCGAAGAGACCCCGACCCGGGTCCGCGCGGTACCGATCGTGCGAGGGTCCGGCTCCGGTCGCACCACGCTGGGAGTCCTGACGCGCCACACCAATCTTGGGGAGACACGCACTCCTTCGCGCCAGCAGATCACCTTCAACGAGTGCGCCGACGACCTGTTCGGAATGGTCGCCTCGGGCGACTTTCCGGATCTCAGCGCACCGACCGCTCCGCGTCGGGGCGCTCCGAGAGCCTCTGACGGACTCGTGCGCCTCGACGTCGATGGGACGGTGACCTTCGCGAGCCCCAACGCTCTCTCGGCCTTCAATCGCATGGGGTTCGAGGATGAGCTCGAAGGCGAATCCCTCGTCGAGGTGACCACGGAGATCCTTCCCGAGAAGCGCCAGTTCGACGAGTCGCTTCCCCTGGTCGTGACGGGGAGGGCACCCTGGCGTGCCGACATCGAGGCGCGTGGTGTGACGGTGAGCCTGCGGACGATCCCCCTGCGCGACCACGGGACCCGCATCGGGGCGATCGTGCTGTGCCGCGATGTCACCGAATTGCGACACCAGGAGCAAGAGCTCATCACCAAGGACGCGACGATTCGCGAGATCCACCACCGGGTCAAGAACAATCTGCAGACTGTCGCGTCGCTCCTTCGCATCCAGGCTCGCCGTTCGCACACCGAAGAGGCCCGAGAAGCGCTGACGCAGGCGATGCGACGCGTCTCGGCGATCGCCGTCGTGCACGACACCCTCTCAGAGGGACTCACTCAGCGCGTCGATTTCGACGATGTCTTCGATCGTGTTCTCAAACTCGTCGCCGAGGTGGCTGCTGCACCCACGACACGCGCGCGGACCCGGTCTGTGGGACGCTTCGGCACCCTCCCGAGCGAGTACGCCACGCCCCTGGCGCTGGCCCTCACCGAGCTGGTGACCAACGCTGTCGAGCACGGCCTCGCCGGGAAGGAAGGCGACGTCGAGATCGAGGCCGAGCGCGACCCCGAGCGGCTCCTGGTGCGTGTTCGTGACAACGGCGTCGGCCTGCCGGAGGGCCAAGTCGGCCGAGGGCTGGGCACGCAGATCGTTCGGACGCTCATCCAGGGAGAACTCGGCGGCACGATCGACTGGCACACGCTCGTCGGAAGCGGTACGGAAGTCACGATCGACATCCCGCTCCGCTACATCGCGCTGGACTGAGCACGGCCTCCGGTCTCAGGCCAGCGCGCCGAGTGGCTCAGCTGGCGCGGCGAGCCCGGGCAGCGCGGCGCTTGAGGGCGCGGCGCTCGTCTTCGGAGAGGCCACCCCACACGCCCGAGTCCTGACCGGACTCCAGCGCGTACTGCAGGCAGATTTCGGTGACGGTGCACCGGGCGCACACGGATTTCGCCTTCTCGATTTGGTCGACGGCTGGACCGGTGTTTCCTACCGGGAAGAACAGCTCGGGGTCGACAGTCAAGCAGGCGGCCTTGTCGCGCCAATCCATAGGGGGTGCTCCTTGATGGGGAATGAGCATCGGGCCACCGGGCGGTCGGATACTCTGTGAGGTGTACGAGAAGATGTCTCGTCCCACGACCTTGTGGGAGCACACGGCTTTACCCATCGTCCCACAGCCGTTCACCCGAATCAAGGGTTCATCCGTGAGGACGTTGCAAGAACGTTGTGTACGGGCCGAGAGTGGTCGGGAGGTCCATGGTGCGCTCGATGATTGCCGCTCGAGCAGCGGGCGTGATCGTGCTATTGGAAGGGGCGGGAATCGGCGCACTCGCCGTCTGGGAGATCGTCGCGGTCATCACCGGGGACACGGCGGCACTCGACAGCGCGATCGCCCTGATCGTGCTGACGCTGGCCGGGGCGGCGATCGTCGCGGTGTTCGGTGTCGCCACCTGGCGGGGACTGTCATGGGGTCGCTCGGGAGCGATCGTGGCACAACTGCTGATCCTCGCGGTGGCGCTGGGAGCCGCAACAGGCCAGTATGCGCATCCGGTCACCGGCGTTGCAATCGCGATCCCAGCCGTCATCGCCCTCGTCCTCTTGGTGATCGCCGTTCGCGGCGCGGCCCCGCCGGCGCGGGAAGACTAGAGACCGAGCAGACCGCGGATACGGGCTACGTGCCCCGTCGCCTTGACGTTGTAGAGCGCGTGCGTGATGACGCCCTTCTCGTCGAGGACGAAGGTCGAGCGCAGCACACCTTCTGTCGTCTTGCCGTACATCGTCTTCTCGCCCCACGCTCCGTAGGCCTCGTGCACGGAACGGTCGGGGTCGCTCAGTAGGTCGTACGGAAGCGCGTCGCGTTCGCGGAACGCCCGCAGCTTGGCGGGAGCGTCGCGCGAGATGCCGAGCACCACGTAACCGGCGGCGCGAAGCGGCTCGACACTGTCGCGGAAGTCGCAAGCCTCCGTCGTGCAGCCGGGTGTCATCGCCTGCGGGTAGAAGAAGAGGATGAGGCCCTGGCCGCGCAGGTCGTGAAGCGAGACATCACTCTCATCCTGGTTCAGGAGGGTGAAGTCGGGTGCAGCGGTGCCGGGTTCTAGACGCACTGTCATGAATCCACCCTAGAGCCGTGCGCCCGGCGCGGGCCACCATCAGCCGGTGCGGTTGCACGTGACATGGATGCTGCGGCGCGAGGCGTATCAGGGGCGGTCAGAGAACGTCGTGAGCAGACGCTGCAGTGAATCCAGCCGCGCTGCCGCCCCGGGCCCGAGGCGTCCCGCCGCCACAGCCTCTTCGATGGCGCAATCGGGCGCGTCGGGCAGGTGAGTGCACCCACGCGGACACTCGCGTGCGACCTCGGCAAGGTCGGTGAACGCCCGCAGGATATTGTCGGGATCGACGTGACCGAGCCCGAAGGAGCGCACGCCGGGGGTGTCGACCACCCATCCCGTGCCCGACGGTGCCTCGTAGCGCAGCGAGACCGTCGAACTCGACGTGTGTCGTCCCCGACCGGTGACCTCGTTGACATGTCCCGTCGCCCGCTCGGCGCTCGGGACCAGAGCGTTGACAAGGGTGGACTTACCCACGCCGGAGTGCCCGACGAACACTGTGCTGTGGCCGACGAGCGCGGCACCGATCCGCTCCAGGGGCATGTCAGAGCGCGCACTGGTGAAGACCTCGAGGTCGAGGCCCGCGAAGTGCGACAGAAACTCCTCTGGGTCCGAAAGGTCGGTCTTGGTGATGACCATCAGGGGGCGGATACCGGCATCCAGTGCTGCCACCAGGTAGCGGTCCACCAGCCGGGGGCGCGGCTCCGGGTCGGCGGCGGCGATCACGATGAGCATCTGATCGGCGTTGGCGACGATGACGCGCTCGACCTGATCGGTGTCGTCGGCGCTTCGGCGAAGGAGAGACGTGCGGGGTTCGATGCCCACGATCCTGCCGAGAGTTCCCTCGTCTCCCGAGGTGTCTCCCACAACCCGGACGCGGTCACCGGTGACGATCGCGGTGCGGTGAAGTTCGCGAGCGCGGGCGGCGGTAACCTGGCGTTCGGCGCCAGTGTCTTCGCCGACGAGCACGGTGTAGCGGCCGCGGTCCACCCCCAGGACCCGCGCGATCTCGGCATCCGCGTGGCTGGGGCGGCGCTTGGTGCGCGGCCGGTTGGCCTTGGGGTTCGGCCTGACGCGGATATCGCTCTCGTCCATGCCGAGTTCATCGTCATCATCGACGTCCCCGAGCCAGCTCACTCCGCGCCGTTCCCTTCGAGCATGGAGGTCCAGAGCTCGGGGAACTGCGGCATCGTCTTCGCTGTGGTCCCGATGTCGTCGACCACGACTCCGCCGACGGCGAGGCCGATCAGCGCGCCGGTCGTCGCAATACGGTGGTCATGGAACGCCTGCCACACCCCGCCGTGGAGCGGCTGAGGCAGGATTCGCAGGCCGTCCTCGAGCTCTTCTGCGGCTCCGCCGAGCGCCCGCAGGTTGCCGACGAGCGCAGCGATGCGGTCGGTCTCGTGGCCGCGAATGTGCCCGACTCCCGTGATTGTCGTCGGTTCCGGGGCGAATGCGGCCAGCCCCACGATCGTGGGTGTCAGCTCACTCGCCGCCGACAGGTCGATCTCGATGCCACGGATGCCGCGCCCCGCAGCGACGGTGAGGGCGCCACCGCGGCGCGTGACGCGGGCCCCCATTTCGTGCAGGATCGTGGCGAGCATGACGCCGGGCTGTGTCGAGTGCGCGGGCCACCCGGTGATCGTGACGCTCCCTCCGGTGACCATGGCAGCTGCCAGGAACGGAGCGGCGTTGGACAGGTCGGGTTCGATGGCCACCGTCTTTCCGCGCGGGGGCTGCGGGGGAACGATCCACTCGCGCGGCGAGGGCCGCTCCACATGCACGCCGCGGTTCGCGAGGCACTCGATGGTCATATCGATGTGCGGCATGCTCGGCAGGCGTGACCCCGAGTGAATGAGGTGGAGACCCGTGTCGAAACGGGGAGCTGCGAGCAGCATCCCGGAAACGAACTGGCTTGAGGCGCTCGCGTCGATGACGACTTCGCCGCCGCGGATGTGTCCGTGCCCCCGCACCTGGAAAGGGAGTGCCCAACGGCCCTCGTCGTCGACGTCGACGCCCACGTCACGAAGGGCCGTGATCATGGCTCCCATGGGCCGGTGCAGCGCGCTCTCATGCGCAGTCAGTGTGACATCGCCCTCGGCCAGCCCGGCAATGCCCGCGATGAACCTCATGACGGTGCCGGCCTGACCGCAGTCGACTGTCGCACCGCGAAGCCCCGAGGAGGACGCACCGACCGAGCCGGATCCGCTGGGAGGCGTGACGATCAGGTCGGGCCCGAAGGGGCTCTCGCCCTCCACGCTCTCGATCTGGATACCCAGCGCCGTGAGGGCCGCAACCATGCGGACGGAGTCGTCGGAGTGCAGCGGAGCGTGGAGCGTGCTCGGAGAATCGGCGATCGCCGAGAGGATCAATTCGCGGTTCGTGAGCGACTTGGATCCGGGAACTGCCAAACGGGCGGTGAGTGCTCCCGAGGCGCGCGGAGCCGACCAACCGGACTCTCCCAAGCCGGTCGGGGTGGAATATCTTTCGCCGCTCATCGGTTCCTAGCCTAATGAGGGACGGAAGGAGCCCGATGACGATCGCTATGGCGCCGGACGTAGACTGGCGCGTGATGACTGATCAGGCCGAGGCGCCGGCCGACCCGCGCGCGCAGTTCGAAGAGCAGGCCCTGCCGTTCATGGACCAGCTCTACGCGGCTGCGATGCGAATGACACGGAACCCCGCGGATGCTGCAGACCTTGTGCAGGAGACCTTCGTCAAGGCGTACGCATCGTGGTCGAGCTTCACTCAGGGCACGAACCTGAAGGCGTGGCTTTACCGCATCCTGACCAACGCGTACATCAACACGTACCGCAAGAAGCAGCGTGAGCCGTACCAGAGCGCCATCGAGGATCTCGAAGACTGGCAGCTCGGCGGAGCGGAGTCCACGACATCGTCCCGCACGCGGTCGGCAGAAGCTGAAGCAATCGACCATATGCCGGCATCCGTCGTGAAGGACGCGCTGCAGTCGATTCCCGAGGACTTCCGGCTCGCGGTGTATCTCGCCGACGTCGAAGGCTTTGCGTATCAGGAGATCGCCGACATCATGAAAACCCCCATCGGCACCGTGATGAGCCGTCTGCACCGTGGCAGACGGATGCTGCGGGAGCTGCTGGCCGAATATGCGACCGAGCGGGGGATCTCGGTCGCCGTATCGAGGAGCGACACATGACCGATTGCGGTTGCGCCAAAGCCACGCGGGACTTGGAGGAGTACCTGCGCAACGAAGTGTGCAAGACCGAGCATGCCGACATCCGCGAGCACCTTGAGCACTGTCCGGCCTGCCGCGACGAAGCGCTCGTGGCCACGACGCTCACCGAGGCTGTTGCTCGGGCGTGCAAGGAGACTGCGCCCGAGGAGCTTCGCGATCAGGTCATGGCAAAGCTGCGCGCGGTACAGGCTGTGCACGACACAGAGCTGGCCTCGAAGGGTGCGTCGAGCGCTTAGTTCGCAGGCACGAAAACACGAAGCGCCCGGGGAACGACGTCGATCTGGACCGGCAGGGGCCCGATCGGGTCGCGGTCGGCGTAGGCGGTGACGCCCGGCGCGCTGAGGCGGATCATCCGAGCCCGGTACATGCTCACTTCGGGGACATCTCCGTGCGTTCCGCGGTAGACACGGGGGAGCAGTCGAAGAAAGCGCGCGCGATGGGTCGGGCGAACAAGGCCGACATCCAGTTCCCCATCGGCGGGATCTGCGCGAGGCGCGATCTGAACACCCCCGCCGTAGCTGGTCCCGTTGGCAACGGCTGCCATCAGGAGGGCGCCATCGTGCCGGGTCACGCTGCCCGCGGCATCCGTCAGTTCGATCTCGTATGCGAAGCTACGTAGCCCTACCAACTCTCGCAGAATGGCGATGGTGTATCGCGACGAGCCGCGAGGCCACCGCATCCGGTTGGCCCGGTCGTTGACACGCGAGTCGAAGCCGCTGGCCAGGACCGATCCGAAGTAGACCTCCGGCTCGCCGTGTCGACTGATGCGCGCGAGGTCGATATCGCGAGTCAGCCCGCCGACGATCGCGTCGGCAGCTTCGTCGGGGTGCAGCTCGCGGATGCCGAGCATGTCGGCCAGGTCGTTGCCCGTCCCCGCCGGGATGATGCCGAGAGGTGTCGTGCTGTGGGCCAGAACCTGCATCGCAAGGGACACCGTCCCGTCACCGCCAGCCACGGCTACGGCGTCAGTTCCGAGGCGCACCGCCTCGCGCAGCAACTCCGTCGACTCGACAGCGCTGCCACCGCTGATCAAGGTCGCGCGAATGCCGTGCTCGCGAAGTCGCTCGGCAGCCCTGGTCGCGATCGTGCCACCCGTTCCGGCTCGAGCCGCCGGATTGACCAGCACGGTGACGTTCAGAGGGTGAGCGCCTTCTGCATGATCGCCGCCTGCTCAGCGGCATGCACCTTGGGGGAACCCGTCGCGGTGGATGCCGCGGCAGCACGCGAGACCCGACGGATCGTGCGACCGTGCAGGTGCTTGACCACTTCGAGGGCGATGAAGGGCCACGCGCCCTGGTTCTCGGGCTCGTCCTGCACCCACACCAACTCGGCGTTCGGGTACTCGTCGATGACGCGGTTGAGGTGCTCGACCGGCGCGGGGTAGAACTGCTCCAACCGCACCAGGGCGATCTCAGGGTTGGGGTTCTTCTCGAGCTCCGACCGCAGATCCCAGTGGATCTTCCCGGCGTGGAGCAGGACCCGCTTGACAGCGCTCTTGTCGATCCCGCGATCATCGTCGAGCACCGGCTGGAACCGGCCTCCCACGAAGTCCTCGACGGGGCTTGTCGCACCACGAAGGCGCAACATCGCCTTCGGAGTGAACACGACGAGGGGCCGCCGCGGACGCGCGTACGCCTGACGGCGAAGCAGGTGGAAGTAGGAGGCCGGTGTCGATGGGCGCGCAACGATCATGTTGTCCTGGGCGCACATCTGCAGGTACCGCTCGATGCGGGCCGACGAGTGATCGGGGCCCTGACCTTCGTATCCGTGCGGCAGCAGCAGGACGACGCTCGACTGCTGACCCCACTTCTGGTCAGCTGACGAGATGAACTCGTCGATCACGGACTGGGCCCCGTTCGCGAAGTCGCCGAACTGCGCTTCCCACAGCACGAGCGTGTCGGAGCGTTCGACGGAATATCCGTACTCGAAGCCCATCGCGGCGTACTCGCTGAGGAGCGAGTCGTAGATCCAGAACCTGCCCTGCGACTGCGACAGGTTCACCAGCGGCAGCCACTCCTGACCGTTCGCGCGGTCGTGGAACACGGCGTGACGCTGCACGAAGGTCCCTCGTCGCGAGTCCTGGCCGACCATGCGGACGTTCGTTCCCTCCACGAGGAGGGAGCCGAACGCGAGGAGCTCGCCGAACGCCCAGTCGATGCCGCCGTTGCGGCTCATGTCCTGGCGCTTGTCAAGCAGCTGCTGCAGCTTCTGATGCACCGTGAAGCCATCGGGTTTGTTGACGAACGCGTCTCCGATGAGTTGCACGACATCGCGCGAAACTCCCGTTGTCTCGGGTTCGCCGATCGTGTCGATCGAGCCGGTCATCGGGGCGCTCGCCACCTGAGAAGAACCGGTCTCGGCAGCATGCGTCTCGGCGAACGCCTGCTCCAGCCGATCCTGGAAGTCCTTCTTGGCCTGCTCGTACTGCTCTTCGGTGATGTCGCCGCGTCCCACGAGCGACTCGGTGTACAGGCGGCGCACCGACCGCTTCGCCTCGATGAGGTTCGTCATCAGTGGCTGGGTCATCGAGGGGTCGTCACCCTCGTTGTGTCCGCGGCGGCGATACACGACCAGGTCGATCACGACATCCCGGTGGAACCGCTCGCGGTAGGCGAAGGCGACCTGGGCGACTCGGACCACGGCCTCGGGGTCATCGCCATTGACGTGGAGGATGGGCGCCTGGATCGTCTTTGCGACATCCGTCGCGTAGACCGAGGTTCGGCCATCCTGCGGCAGCGTCGTGAAACCGACCTGGTTGTTGACCACGACATGCACGGTGCCGCCGGTGCGGTAGGCGCGCAACTGCGACATCTGCAGGGTCTCGACCACGACGCCCTGGCCGGCGAAGGCCGCGTCACCGTGGATGAGGATGGGCAACCACGAGAACGAACCCAGCGGCATCCGATCCTGCTTGGCCCGCGTGATTCCCTCAAGGACGCCATCGACGGTCTCGAGGTGCGACGGGTTGGCCGCCAAATACACCGGAAGCTCTTCACCGCCGTCAGCGACGAAGGTGCCCTCGGTCCCGAGGTGGTACTTCACGTCGCCGGAGCCACGCTTGGAACCGATCGCGACGCGTCCCTCGAACTCGCGGAAGACCTGTCCGTAGGTCTTGCCGGCAACGTTGGTCAGGACGTTCAGTCGCCCACGGTGCGCCATTCCGATCGTGGCTCCGTCGAGACCGGTTTCGGCTGCGCCCTGCAGGATCTCATCCAGGAGCGGAATGAGGGACTCGCCGCCCTCGAGGCTGAACCTCTTCTGGCCGACGTACTTGGTCTGCAAGAACGTCTCAAAAGCCTCAGCTTCGTTGAGCTTGCTGAGGATGCGCAGCTGCTCGTCGTGGCCCGGCTTGGTGTACTTGACCTCGAGGTTCTGCTGGAACCAGGCCCGCTGCTCCGGGTCCTGAATGTGCATGTACTCGATGCCGATCGTGCGGCAGTACGAATCACGAAGTACACCGAGAACCTCGCGCAGCTTCATCGTGCGCTTGCCCCCGAAGCCGTTGGTGACGAACTCTCGGTCGAGGTCCCAGAACGTGAGTCCGTGCGACTCGATCTCGAGGTCGGGGTGAGTGCGCTGCTTGTATTCGAGCGGGTCGATGTCGGCCATGAGGTGGCCGCGAACGCGGAAGCTGTTGATCAGCTCTTGAACGCGAGCGGTCTTGTCGATTCGCTCGGCGATGTCGACGTTGATGTCGGCATTCCAGTGGATCGGCGCATAGGGGATGCGCAGCTCCGCGAAGATGTCTTCGTAGAAGTGGCGCTCACCGATGAGCAACTCGTGGACCTTCTTGAGGAACTCTCCCGAGCCGGCACCCTGTATGACACGGTGGTCGTACGTGCTCGTGAGGGTGATCGTCTTGCCGATCGCCAACTCGTTGAGGGTCTTCTCACTCGCGCCCTGGAACTCGGCTGGGTACTCGAGTGCGCCGGCGCCGACGATGCATCCCTGCCCCTTCATGAGGCGCGGGACCGAGTGCACGGTACCGATGCCGCCGGGGTTGGTGAGCGAGATCGTCGTGTTCTGGAAGTCCGCCGCGGTGAGCTTGTTCTTGCGGGCGCGGGAGACCAGGTCTTCGTAGGCAGCCAGGTACTCGGCGAAAGTGAGGGTGTCGGCGTGCTTGATGCTTGGCACAAGCAGTGCCCGCGTGCCGTCGGGCTTCGGGAGGTCGATCGCGATACCGAGGTTCACATGGGCTGGCGCGACAACTGACGGCTTGCCGTCGATCTCTGCGTAAAACACGTTTTGGCTGGGGAACTCGGTGAGAGCGCGGATGATCGCCCACCCGATGAGGTGCGTGAAGCTCACCTTTCCGCCGCGGGTGCGCGCCATGTGATTGTTGATCACGATCCGGTTGTCGATCATGAGCTTGGCGGGGACGGTGCGCACGCTCGTCGCGGTGGGAACAGTGAGCGACTCATCCATGTTCGCCGCGAGAGTCTTCGGCATCCCCTTGAGGACCGTCACCGTGTCCTCGGACGGCGAGGCGTCCGATGCGGCGCGCGCGGTGTCAGGGGCCTGCGCCGGAATCGGTTGGGCGGAGGCAGGCCGCGCGGTCGTGCGCGCTACGGGCTGCGAGCCGATCACGGGCGTGGGTGCGGTCACCGGATGCGCATCGTTCGACGACGGCTTCGCAGCTGCGCTCTCTTCGGAGGGCTTGGCGCCGTTCTCGGCTGCGGAGTGGTAGGCCTCAAGTACCGGCCACCAGGCCTTATCTACGGAGTTGCGGTCTTGCCGGAACTGTTCGTAGAGCTCTTCAACGAGCCACTCGTTGGCACCGAACTCACTTTCGTTCGACACTCCGACGCCGGTCACCTGACTCGACACGTTAGATCGCCCGCTTTCGTCACGATTGTCGTCGCGGACCATCGTCGTCGCGCCCGCGTCGTTCAACAGTCCAGCGTAGTCCGTCTGAACACCCCGGCAGGCCATCCGAACCCTGGGCTGCGCCGCGAATTGGTCACGATTCCGCTGAGATCATTGACCGGTACGCTTGGCGCACATGGAGTTCTACGGTGATGCGCCGGCCTTCGACCTGACCTACTCGGACGTCTTCCTCGTTCCTCGCCGATCGGGGGTGGGCAGCCGACTCGAGGTGGACCTGTCACCGCGGGATGGGACCGCGGCCACCGTCCCACTGGTCTCGGCGAACATGAACTCGGTCACGGGTGCGCGCCTTGCCGCGACGCTCGCGCGCCGGGGCGGTCTCGGCGTTCTTCCGCAGGACCTGCCTCTGCAGGAGCTGGACGCCGCGATCCGCTGGGTCAAGGACCAGCCCGCTGCCTGGGACACCCCGCTGGTGCTTCCCCCCGACGCGACGGTTGCCGACGCAACGACGCTGCTTCCCCCGACGGAGGGCTACGGGGTGATCGTCGCGCAGCCCGCCGACCGTCTCATGATCGAAGACGTTCAGGGCATCGTCACCGCTGTCCGACTCGGATCTGCCCTCCCTGACGCTCGGCTGGGCGATCTCGCCCGTGGACGACCCGCGTCGGTGGACGCTGATGACATCGAGTCGGCTCGGCACGCGTTCGACGTGATCGTCGCCGCCGACGCCGAGATCGTCTGCGTCGTGCACCACGGACAGGTCGTCGGCACGCTCTCGCGTCGGAGTGCCCTGCGCGCGACGCTGTACCGGCCCGCCGTTGACCGAGACGGTCGCCTGATCGTCGCGGCAGCCGTGGGAATCAACGGGGACGTCGCGGGCAAGGCGCGAGCGCTCGTGGCCGCGGGTGTCGATGTTCTCGTCCTCGATACCGCGCACGGACATCAAGAGGGGATGCTGGCGGCGCTGCGAACAGTGTCGGCTCTCGATCTCGGTGTTCCGCTCGTGGCGGGCAACGTGGTCACCAGCGCCGGCGTCGACGACCTGGTTGCGGCCGGTGCAAACATCATCAAGGTCGGTGTCGGACCGGGGGCGATGTGCACGACGCGCATGATGACCGCCGTGGGGCGACCGCAGTTCTCGGCTGTCCACGAGACTGCGCTCGCCGCTCGCACCGCCGGTGCTCACGTGTGGGCTGACGGCGGAGTGCGCTACCCGCGCGACGTCGCCCTCGCGCTGGCAGCCGGCGCGGCATCCGTCATGATCGGTTCGTGGTTCGCCGGGACGATCGAAGCCCCCGGGACCCTCCAACGCGACGCAGCTGGACGCCTCTACAAGGAGTCGTGGGGAATGGCGTCGACCAAGGCCGTCCAGGCTCGATTCGGTCGCCTGGACGCCTACGAGCGCGCCCGTAAAGAGCTGTTCGCCGAAGGCATCTCGTCGTCGAAGATCTATCTCGACCCGCAGCGCCCGGGCCTCGAAGACCTCATCGACATGATCACCTCCGGCGTTCGCTCGTCGTTCACCTACGCCGGCGCCGCCTCGGTCCCCGAGTTCCACGAGCGGGCCCTCGTCGGCCTGCAGTCCGCTGCCGGCTATGAAGAGGGGAAGGCGCTCCCGGTCAGCTGGTGATGTTCGTCGTCCGGTGATCCCTCGAGTGCGGCAGAAATGTGCAGCTGCGGCGGATAGAAGCACAGCGGCTGCACACAACTACCGCATACGGATGCCGGCAGCCAGCGAACACGCGTGCGTGCTCCGCTCGGCGGCGAGCGGTCAGGGGCGCGGCAGTGCGCTGCGCAGTCCGTCGCCCGTGAGGATGTCGTAGAGGCGACGCGGACGCTCAACATCCGTGCGGTCCCACCGCGAGAATCCACGCACTTCACGTCGAATCTCGTTCTCCCGGTTCTTCTCGTCGATCACCGCGTCGGCTGCATCGTGACCTGGGCGACGGAGCGCGGCATCCCGGTACTTCCCTTCGCCGTCGAACTCGCCCCAATGATCAGCCTCGGGAAAGTAGAAGTCCGCGAACACGAGTCTTCCGGTCCGCAACATGCGCCGCTCTTGCAGCCGGGGTCGAGGGAACCCCAGGCGTGCGAGCTCGACCCGGCAGTGAGATTCGCGAACGTTCGCCGCTCCGCGTTCCGCGAACGACAGCACCCGTAGAGCTCGGACCTGTCCGCGGTGGTGCGCATCGCGAGTCCACAGCTCGTGAATGGTGTCGATGTCGGTGAGTTCTCCACCCGGCCGATCCGCCCAGATCGCTTGATCGACGCTGGCGACGGCGGGAAGAAACCGAAGCGAGCGGGCGAGATCAAGCGCGGTCTGTGCCGGCGTCGTGATCATGTGACGACCGAATGGCATCACCTCGAGCGTCCGCCGGTCGCGGGTGTGGCGGCGAACGACGCCGCTGGAGCGCCCGCCCGTTGCAGGCCCGCAGGTCACATCGACGGCCTCTGGCCAGGGATCCAACATGTCGATGCCGTGCTCCGCTGCCGCCGCCGCATGCGAGATGACGGCGCCGGGCTCAAGACGACGCGCGACTTCGTGAACACGCACGCGGTGGCGCTCGATTGGGGTGAGCATGAGCCAGTGATCGGAGCGGACAAACGCCCCGGGTGCGACCTTTACCCAGGTGCCCTCGTCCAGGGCGCGCCGCAGGCGACGATTATCCAACGGTTCCATCCGCTCGGAACGGCGGATCGTGTCGATCTCGGGCAGTGGGCGCACGACAGCATCCTCGGATCGCGGGGCGCGCGTCATCCTCGCGGGCAGTGCGGAGGTGGATGCGCGCCCGAACGCTCGCGTAGGGGAGGAAACCCGGTCCTGTGTAAGGTGGCAGCGCACGGGGTGGGTCGGGCACGCGTGTCTGGTCAGTGCTGCAGTTTCGTGCGGATGCTGCGCACAGATGCGCCGCGCGTGCGCAGAAGTGCCGCACGTGTGGGGATCAGACAGGTGCGTCGCGATGCCGTCCGGGTGCGGACGTTCGGCGGGTAGACTCATCTCACGATGGACGACCCTCCGAGTTGCCGACGATCGCCCCACCGACCCGCACCCCAGACCTGGGGTGATGCGTGATGGAGTTCATCATGCTGGGGGTGGGGCTTCTGCTCACGATCGGCACGGGACTGTTCGTCGCCAGCGAGTTCGCGCTGGTCAACCTTGATCGCGCCGACCTCGAAGCGCGCCAGGCAGCGGGGGAGACGCGCCTTTCGCTGACGATCAGCGCGCTGAAGATCACCTCGACACACCTCTCCAGCGCCCAGTTGGGCATTACGCTGACCACGCTGCTCACCGGTTACACCATGGAGCCGGCGATCTCGAGTCTGCTACGCCCGGTCTTCACTGGGTGGGGCTGGCCGGATGCCGTCATCAGCCCGCTCGCCGCCATCATCGGTGTGGCGATCGCGACGATCTTCTCGATGGTGATCGGCGAACTCGTACCGAAGAACTTCGCCTTGGCCGTGCCTCGGCAGACGGCGAAACTCGTCGTGCCGTTTCAGACCGCGTTCACTACCGTCTTCCGGCCGGCGATCGTCGTGCTCAACGGGAGCGCCAACGCGTTTCTTCGCGCCGTAGGCGTCGAACCGAAGGAAGAGCTCTCGGGTGCGCGCTCGGCGGAGGAACTGTCGAGCCTCGTGCGCCGCTCGGCCAACGCCGGCGTCCTCGAGCAGGACACCGCGTCGCTGCTCGACCGTTCCCTCACCTTCGCGCGCCTGACCGCCGCCGATGTCATGACGCCGCGGCCGAGCGTTCACGCGCTCGCCGCTGACGACTCCGTCGAGGACGTCATCCAGCTCGCACGCTCGACCGGTCACAGCCGCTTTCCCGTGTACGAGGAGTCAATGGATGACATCGTCGGGATCGCTCACCTGAAGGCCGCGGTGGGAGTGCCGCGCGGCAAGCGCGGAACCGTTCCGGTGGGGGCGATCGCGACCGAGCCGCTGCGTGTCCCCGAAGCGGTCCATCTTGACGCGCTCCTGGCCGAGCTTCGTTCGCGCGGATACCAGATGGCTATCGTCGTCGACGAGTACGGCGGTACAGCCGGCGTCGTCACCCTCGAGGACCTCGTCGAGGAGATCGTCGGTGAAGTCCTCGACGAGCACGACCGGCGCCGCACCGACATCGTGCGCATCGACCGGGATGTCGTGTTCCCCGGTGAGCTGCGGCCCGACGAGGTTCTCGATAGGGTCGGCATCCGCATCCCCGTCGGCGACGTGTACGACACCGTCGGTGGCTACCTCATGAGCGAACTCGAGCGGATCCCGGTCGTCGGAGACACCGTCGAGCTCGAGGAGGGGACCCTTTCGGTGGAGCGGATGGCAGGCAGGCGCGTCGACCGGGTTCGGTTCGTTCCCGCCGCGCTTCCCGGTGAGGATGCCGACGAGGAGGTGTCCTCGTGAGCGACTGGGCAGGCCTGGCATGGCTGGTCGTCCTGTTGGTGGCCAATGCCTTCTTTGTCGGTGCGGAGTTCGCTGTCATCTCGGCACGCAGATCGCAGATCGAACCTCTGGCCGAGCGCGGCTCACGCGCCGCCAAGACATCGCTCTACGCGATGGAGCACGCGACGCTCATGCTCGCGACCTCGCAGCTGGGGATCACGATCTGTTCGCTGTTGATCCTGAACGTCTCGGAGCCGGCGATTCACCACCTCTTGGCGGTGCCGCTCGAACTCACCGGGCTGAGCTATGCGGTAGTCGATGTCATCGCCTTCGTGATCGCCCTCGTCCTGGTGTCTTACCTGCATGTCGTGTTCGGCGAGATGGTGCCGAAGAACCTCGCGTTCTCGGTGCCCGATCGCGCGGTTCTGATGCTCGCGCCGCCGCTGGTGTGGGTGTCGAAGGTCTTCCACCCGGTGATCGTCACGCTCAACTGGATCGCGAACCACGTCGTGCGGTTGTTCCGGGTCGAGCCGAAGAACGAAGCGACCTCGACCTACACGCTCGAGGAAGTCGCGACGATCGTCGCCCAGTCGCGTATGGAGGGAGTGCTCGAGGACACGGCAGGAACGGTCGCCGCAGTGGTCGAGTTCACCGAGAAGAAAGCGCGCGATATCGCGGTGCCGCTCGCAGATCTGCTGACGCTGCCGCAGAACACGACGCCGAAGCAGATCGAGCGCGCCGTCGCCAAGAACGGGTTCTCGCGGTACGTCATCGTGGACCCCGCCGGTGTCCCGCTCGGCTACGTCCACCTGAAAGACATCCTGCGCGCTGCCGAGGGGGAGGGCGCCGCGACCGACGTCGTGAGGCCGATCGATCCGGCCCGCATCCACCACATGGTGCCGGTGACCGAGAACACCGACCTCGAGGATGCGCTTGCTCTCATGCGCGAGCAGGGACGACACCTGGCTCAGGTCCGGGATGCCGGCGGCACCATCACCGGCGTCCTTTTCCTCGAGGATGTCATCGAGGAACTCGTCGGCGAGGTGCAGGATGCCACGCGCCGCGGCTGGCGGAACGAGCGGTAGCGGTTCGCGCTCACCTCGTCTGCGCCAGGCGGGCTCGCTCGTATTGCGCCGGCCAATAGTCGATGTCTACGTCGAGTTCGGTCGCGGCGCGAAGGGCGAAGTGGGGATCGCGAAGCCACTCGCGCGCCGCCATGACGGCGTCGGCTGCGCCCGAGGCGAGAACCTCCTCGGCCTGCGCGCCCGTCGTGATCATGCCCACGGCGCTCACGGGGACCCCCGCGAGCTCGCGCACCTCGCGCGCGAACGGCACCTGATAGCCGGGGCCGGCGATGACCTGCTGGTGGGCGACGAGGCCGCCGCTGGAAATGTCGATGAACACGGCACCGCGCTGAGCAGCCCACGCGGCGACAGCCGCCGTGTCTGCCACGCCCCAGCCCCCTTCGGCCCAGTCCGTGGCAGAGAACCGCACCATTACCGGGGTGGTGGGCGCGGCGACGCGGACCGCGTCGATCACCTCGAGCAGCAGGCGCGCGCGGTTCTCGAGCGAGCCGCCGTATGAGTCGGTTCGCTGATTCGACAGGGGCGAGAGGAACTCGTGGAGCAGGTAGCCGTGCGCGGCGTGCACCTCCAGTACATCAAAGCCCGCCTCGACGCTGCGGCCGGCCGCCTCGGCGAAATCCTTGACGACCCGGGCGATTCCGGCGGCATCCAGCTCCTGCGGAATGGCGTAGCCGTCGTAGGCGATCGGGGAGGGCGCCAGCGCCTGCCATCCGCCGTCTGTTACCGGAACCGAGCCGCGGCCTGCCTTCAGGGGCGACCACGTCGACGCTTTCCGGCCCGCGTGCGCGAGCTGGATGGCGGCAAGAGCTCCGCGAGAGCGGATCTCGGAAGCGATCGGTGCCCAGCCGTCACGCTGCTGGTCGTTCCAGATCCCGGTGTCGTCGGGGCTGATCCGCCCCTCCGGGCTCACGGCCGTCGCCTCGGTCATCACCAGACCCGCGCCTCCGCTCGCGAACGAGCTCAGGTGGGTCAGATGCCACGTGTTCGGCATCCCGTCTGTCGAGCTGTACTGGCACATCGGAGCTACCCACAGGCGGTTGCGGGCCCGCAGCGAACCGATCTCGACAGGGGTGAACAGCAGACTCATCGATTCTCCAGAGGTAGGGTTGCTCGCATGTTGCGGTCATGGGGGGCAGATGACGCGCGACGCGTCCTGGGGAGACCAACCGCAGGCGACGACAAGTATTCCCGCGGGGTCGTGGGGCTTCGCACCGGGTCGCAGCAATTCCCCGGCGCCGCCGTGCTCGGGGTCGAGGGCGCCTGGCGCACCGGCATCGGCATGGTTCGCTACCTTGGACCGTCGCGGGCCACACGGCTCGTGCTGGCACGGCGTCCGGAAACCGTGACGGCAGAGGGGCGCGTGCAGGCCTGGGTCATCGGGTCGGGCACCAGCGTCGAAGCCCGCACGGATGCCGAGACGCGCGCGGTGCGCAACATTCTCGACGGGTCAGATCCCGTCGTCGTCGACGCAGGCGCGCTTGATCTCGCGGCATCGGCGACAGCGCCGGCGGTGATCACACCGCACGCCGGTGAGCATGCGAAGCTCCGCTCCGCGCTCGGGCTCGACCCGGATGACGCCCGGAGCGCCACCAGCGCGGCAGAGACCGCAGCCACGCTCGGAGCAGTTGTGCTGCTGAAGGGGGCCACGACCGTCGTGGCGTCGCCGGAGGGTTGGGAGTGCGCGATCGAGGCCCCGACGTCGTGGCTCGCAACAGCCGGGACCGGAGACGTTCTCGCGGGGATTCTCGGCTCGGTCACGGCCGGAGCCGCTGCGCGGCGCGCGTCGGTGTCACTTGCCGCATGTGCGGCGACCGCGGCCTGGCTGCACGGTCAGGCCGCCCGTGCAGCGTCGGAGTCGGTTGCTGGCGGACCGATCACGGCGTTGGATGTCGCAGAGCACCTCCCGCCCGTGGTCGGGCACCTTTTGGCGAGCGCCGAAGCACCCACGGTGCTCAGCGAATCGTGATCACCACGACCAGCCTTGTGACAGGGTGGGCCCCGCCTCTTCCGTAGGATGGTGCCGTGGCACGTCGGGGTTGGATGTGGGTGGCGTTCGCCCTGGTACACGGTTTCGTCGCGGTGGCGGGCTATCAGCTCCCGCACGCACCGATGGGTGATGTGTACCTGGTGTACGAGCCTTGGTCGGGCTGCGCCCTCGGCATGATGGACTATTGCGGGCCGGCCGGGCGGCAGATCGTGGGAATCACGGAGCCGTGGGTCTACCCGGCCCTAGCGCTCGTGCCCATGCTCGCGGCGTGGCTGTTCGAGGCCGCAGTGTCGTACACGCCGGCCTGGGCGATCGTCGTGACGCTCGTCGATGCCGTCGCGTTCGCCGTGCTCCTCGGTGATGCGCGTTCCCGCGGGCGGGCGCTAGCTGCCGCGTTCTGGCTTACCTTCATGGTCGCGCTCGGGCCCGTCGGACTGTACCGCCTCGAAGGAATCACGGTGCCCCTGGCGATCATGGGATGCCTGTGGCTCATTCGTCGGCCGTGGCTCGGATCGGCGTTGCTTGCTGCAGGCACCTGGATCAAGGTGTGGCCCGCCGCTCTGTTGGCTGCGGCCGTCGTGGCAGTGCGACGTCGCCTGGCCATCGTCGGTGGTGCGCTCATCGTGTCGGCAGCCACCATCGCGGTGGTACTCGCTCTCGGGGGCGGACGGTATCTCTTCGGATTCATCACCGACCAGACCGGCAGAGGCCTTCAGATCGAGGCACCGGTCTCGGCGCCATACATGTGGTTCGCGGCACTGGATGTTCTGGATTCGAGGGTCTACTACGCCAGCGACCTGCTCACCTTCCAGGTCAGCGGCCCCGGCGTGAACGAGGTGATCGCCGTCATGACGCCGCTGCTTGCTGCATCCGTGCTGGCGCTCCTGCTCCTCGGACTGTGGGGCGTTCGCCGCGGGGCGCCCGTCGTCCGCCTCTACCCCGCACTGGCCTTCGCGCTCGTGCTCGCCCTCATCGTCGTCAACAAGGTCGGCTCGCCCCAATACATGACGTGGATCGTCGCGCCGATCGTCTTCGGGCTCGTCATCGACCGCGCTACGTGGCTGCGCCCCGCGGCGTTTGCCGTCGCGACGGGCCTGCTGACTCAGATCGTCTACCCGATCTTCTACAACTTCCTCATGACGGACCATCCAGCCCCGGGGGTCGTCGCCTTGCTCACGGTGCGAAACCTCGCCCTCGTGGTGATGTTCGTCTGGTCGGTCATCCACCTGGTGCGCGTCGCCCGCAACGCCGAGTCCGGGGCAGGCCGATTGGCATCATACAAACGCCCTGCATCCGTCATCGAAAGGTCTCCCTCATGATTGTTGCCTTCTCCGTCGCGCCCAGCGGCACAGGCCGCGCCGACGGCTCGGTTCACGATGCCGTGGCCGCAGCAGTGCGGATCGTTCGCGAATCGGGTCTGCCGCACCGCACCTCATCGATGTTCACCGAGATCGAAGGCGAGTGGGATGAGGTGTTCGCCGTCGTGAAGGCTGCGACCGAGGCTGTCGGCGCGTACGGTTCCCGAGTCTCGCTCGTGCTCAAGGCCGACATCCGTCCCGGCTACACCGGCGAACTCGACGGAAAGCTTGAGCGCCTCGAGCAAGCCCTCAGCGACGAGTCCTGACACCGCGGACTGCGCCGTCAGCTCTCCAGGAGCCGGCGCAGTTGGGCGCTTACAATGGGCGTCTCGATGAGGAAGCCGTCGTGGCCGAAGTCGCTCGAGATGACCGCCGCCTGATCGCCATCGAGGCTCGTGCGGATGCCGCGCGCGATGCGATGCTGACCCTCGATGGGGAACAGTCGGTCGCTGTCGATTCCGACCACGAGGGCTGTAGCAGTCACGCGGGCTAGCGCATCCTCGATGCCGCCGCGTTCCCTGCCCACGTCGTGCGAGTTCATCGCCTCCACGAGGGTGATGTAGGTATTGGCATCAAAACGGCGGGTGAAGCGGTTGCCGTGGAAGTCGAGGTACGACTCGACGGCGAACCGGCCGCCATTGCCGAGGGGGCTGACCTCGGACTGCCACGAGCGTTGGAAACGCTGGTTGAGCTCGGTGGGGGACCGGTAGTTCAGCAGTGCCATGCGCCTGGCGAGCGCCAGTCCGCGGTGCGGGCCGTCGCCGTCGGCTGCGTCGTAGTACTCGCCGCCTTGGAACCGCGGGTCGACCCGGATCGCATCGAGCTGCACGGAGTTGAGCGCGATCTGGTCGGCGGTATTCGCCGGAGGCGCCGACAGCACAGCTACCCGTGCGACCCTGTCGGGGTATTCGATTGCCCACTCGAGCGCGTGCATCCCGCCCATCGACCCGCCGATGACCGCGGCCCAGACGTCGATGCCGAGGGCATCGGCGAGCTGCCGCTGCGCGTGAACCTGGTCGCGGATCGTGAGGTACGGGAACCGTGCCGCCCACTCGTACCCGTCGGGCGCGATCGTCGCGGGCCCCGTCGACCCCTGGCATCCGCCTAGCATGTTCGGCGCGACCACGAACCAGCGGTCAGTATCGATCGCGCTCCCGGGCCCCACGATTCCGTCCCACCAGCCATCGGTGGCATGTCCGGGACCGGCGGGCCCGCGCACGTGCGAGTCGCCGGTCAGCGCGTGCAGGATCAGGATCGCATTGTCGCGCGCGGGGGAGAGCTCACCCCACGTCTCGAAGGCGAGGCGGTAGGCCGGAAGCTCGGCGCCACCCTCGGTCCGAAAAGCGCCGAACGCAGCAAAGTGACGATCTCCGGCGGGGTCGCCATCGCGCCATGCTCCGGTCGCGGGGGGCCTTCCCAGGAGCAGGCGCGCGTCGGCTTCAGTCACGGGCGAAGAGGGCACCGTGTCTTCCGAGGTCTGCCAGTCCATTCGCCCATTCTCCCGGGTCAGGCACGGTTCCCGTCGCAATATGACGTTCCCCGCGTCCGGACGCCAACGCCGAAGGGTCGCAACTCGCCGCAGGATCTGGGATCTGTGCGGCGCGTTGCGACCCTTCGGGTGCGACGCGCAGGTCAGGCGTTGGCTGCGGCTCCGACGCTGCGTGCTGCGGCGAGGGCCTGGGCAAGGTCGGCCTTCAGGTCCTCGATGTTCTCGAGACCGACGGAGAGGCGAACCAGCCCAGGAGTCACGCCAGCGGTGAGCTGCTGCTCGGGGGTGAGCTGCGAGTGGGTGGTGGATGCCGGGTGGATGACGAGCGAGCGCACGTCTCCGATGTTGGCGAGGTGGCTGAACAGCTCGAGAGAGTCCACGAAGGCGCGACCGGCGTCGACCCCGCCCTTGAGCTCGAACGAGAGCACAGCGCCGACGCCCTTGGGTGCGTAGGTGTTCGCGGCGGCGTACCACGGGGAGGTGGGCAGACCCGAGTAGTTCACTGCCGCAACGTCATCCTGGTTCTCGAGCCATTCGGCGATCTCCTGGGCGTTCTGCACGTGACGCTCGATGCGCAGCGACAGGGTCTCGATGCCCTGCAACAGCAACCAGGCGTTGATCGGAGAGATCGCCGAGCCGAGGTCGCGCAGCAGCTGGACGCGTGCCTTGATGATGTAGGCAAGACCGTCGCCGACAGCCGTCGTGTAGGACGCGCCGTGGTAGGACGGGTCGGGCTCGGTGAGGCCGGGGAACTTCTCGACGTTCTGCGACCACGCGAACTTGCCGCCGTCGACGATGATGCCGCCGATGGTGGTGCCGTGACCGCCGAGGAACTTCGTCGCCGAGTGAATGACGATGTCGGCGCCGTGCTCGAGCGGACGGATGAGGAACGGGGTCGCGATCGTGTTGTCGACGATCAGCGGTACGCCGTTCTCGTGGGCGACGGCGGAGACCGAGCGGATGTCGAGGACGTTGATCTTCGGGTTGCCGATCGTCTCGGCGAAGAAGAGCTTCGTGTTCGGGCGGACCGCGCGACGCCACTCCTCGGGGTCGTCCTGGTTCTCGACGAAGGTCGTCTCGATGCCGAGCTTGGCCAGCGTGTACTTGAAGAGGTTGTACGTGCCGCCGTAGATCGAGCTCGACGAGACGATGTGGTCGCCGGCCTGGGCGATGTTCAGGACAGCGAAGGTCTCGGCGGCCTGGCCGGAGGAGACGAGGAGGGCACCGCTGCCGCCCTCGAGCGCCGCGACGCGCTGCTCCACGACGTCCTGCGTCGGGTTCATGATGCGGGTGTAGATGTTGCCGAACTCGGCCAGGGCGAAGAGGTTCTGGGCGTGGTCGGCGTTGTCGAACACGTACGAGGTGGTCTGGTAGATCGGGGTCGCGCGCGACTTGGTGGTCGGGTCGGGTGCAGCGCCGGAGTGGATCTGCTTGGTCTCGAACTTCCAGTTCTCGGGTGCGGACATGGTGTGCTCCTTGAGTCTTCGGGGTCGGTCGGCGGGTCGACCGGCCACCACCGAGAGTACGAACATGAGCCCGTGTCAACAACAGTGCGGAAATGTGACGTAACACTCGGGCGGTCCCGCGGCGGCTAGCGTTGAGGTATGACCAGACGCGCTGTGGTGACGGGGGCAAGTTCGGGAATCGGCGCGGCGACGGTGCGCCGGCTGCGCTCGAGCGGATGGGAGGTCGTCGCTGTCGCGCGCCGGGCTGATCGCCTGGCGGCGCTGGAGGCGGAGACTGGTGCCGTCGCGTTCGCGGCGGATCTCACGACGGATGCCGACATCGACGCTCTGACGCAGTTCCTCGCCGGCTCCGGCGCCGTGCACGCCCTTGCGCACATCGCCGGCGGAGCCCGCGGCACCGACCGGGTCGAAGACGGGAACGTGTCCGACTGGCAATGGATGTACGACGTCAACGTCCTCGCGGTGCAGCGACTCACGCGTGCGCTGCTGCCGCAGCTGCGGCAGGCTGCGGCATCCGACTCTCACGCCGACCTCCTCTTCGTGACCTCTACCGCCGCGCAGGTGGCCTACCCCGGAGGCGGCGGGTACAACGCCGCCAAGGCAGCCGAGTCGATGCTTGTCAGCGCCCTGCGCCTCGAGCTGAACGGCGAGCCGCTGCGCGTCGTCGAGATCGCCCCCGGAATGGTCTACACCGAGGAGTTCACGCTGAACCGCGTCGGCGGTGACCGCGAGCGGGCTGCGGCGGTTTACGAGGGCGTGCAGCATCCGTTGACTGCGGAGGATGTCGCTGACGTCATCGGCTACGCCCTGGAGGCGCCGGGCCACGTGAATCTCGACCTCGTCACCATGCGTCCCGTTGCCCAGTCGGCGCAGCACCTGCTGGCCCGCGGTCCGCTCCGGCCCCGCCTCCCGTAGCCCGACCGCTCGCCCTGCACCACCGGTCACGAGTGTGCGGTCGTTGTGTGCGGATGCTGCGCATTTATGTGCCGCAGTTGCGCACAATAGCAGCACACATGTGAGACTGCGCCGCGCTCGGGTGAGCGGTCAGGTGAGCTGGGAGCTGCCCCGGGTCGCGTCGAGTTGACTCGTATCGGTGTCGGCGAAGGCCACCTTCGGGACGAACAGCAACAGCAGGGCCGCGAGGAACCCGCCGCCGGCGCAGATCGCCCAGACGGCGAGATAGCCGCCGAGGGATGCTGCGGTCTCGCTGGCAACTGCTCCGGCGCCTGCAGCCAGCAGCACCCCGAACACGGCTGACGCGAAGGCGCCGCCCACAGTCTTGGTGGTGTTGGTGAGCGCCGACGCGATCCCGGTCTGTCCGCGGGGCGCCGCAGCTGCCGCAGCAGCCGGAAGCGCCCCGACCAGGGCTCCGGAGCCGAGGCCCGCGACCATGAGGTTCAGCAGGACCTGCCACAGCTCGACGTGGAACGGAAGGAAGAGCGAGTAGCCGATGCCGACCAGAAGCGAGGCGCCGATCAGGATGAGTCGCGGGTTGGCGCGCCGGGACAGGATGGCGAAGATGATGGCGCCGATGATGAGGGAGAGCAGGTAGACGCCGATGACGTAGGAGCGCTGCGAGGCAGACAGTCCAAGACCGTAACCGAGGGAGGAATCAGTGCCCGCGTAGGTCGACAGCGGTCCCTGGGCGCCCAACAGGCTGATTCCCACGAGGAAGGCCGTCGTCTGCACCGGCCACATCTCGGGACGGCGCAGGACGCGGATGTCGATAGCGGGGTCGTCCTGGCGCAGTTCAAACTTCACGAACCAGACGAAGACGGCAATGCCCGCGGCGAAGAGGGCCACCACCCACCACCACGCGTTCTCGCCGAGGTCGAGCTGCGGGATCATGCGCATGTAGACGAGGGCGCCGGTGACCAGCAGCAGGCCCCAGGTCAGCAGCACGAACCCCCACGTGTCCAGGCGCCGGCCGGGCGTCGGCTCGGACTCGGGAACGCCGAGCCAGATGACACCGGCGATGAGGGTGACCGCGATGGCGGGGATCATCATCGTGACGATGAGATCGCCGCCGGTGGCTTCGAAGATCGCTCCTGCGGCCAAGGCGCCGGCTATCGCACCGGCCTGCAGCCCGACGACGAGGAGCCCGGCTGCGCGCCGGGTTGACGAGACACCCCGGTTCTGGCGGCGACCGCGCTCGAAGATGAGCGCGACCTCGAGGGGCAGCCAGACGACGTAGAACCCCTGCAGTGCCCAGGCGATCAGGAACGTCCAGAAGTCTCCCGCGAACACGAGCCACCAACTGGCAGCGGCGGTCAGGATCGACGAGATCAGCAGGATGCGCTTGTGCCCGTACATGTCGCCGAGCTTCGCGAGAATCGGAACGACGATCGCAGACAGCAACAGCTGGGCTGCCTCGAACCAGTTCACGTCCGAGTCATGGATGCCGAGGTCGATGACGATGTCGCTGAAGAGCGGAACGTAGTAGCCCTGGATGATGCCGCTGACGAATTCGACGAGGATGAACCAGCCGATCAGCCCTGCAGTGATTCCCAGGCCCGTTCCGCGCAACCGGTCGAGGGCGGATGCGGCGGGCATGCCCGCGAGAATAGCACCGCGGCCGCGCCTAGTCTGGTGCGGGGGCAACCGAGAGGAGAACCGGTGACGACCGAGCGGGAAACGTTGACGTGGCAGGGTTTCGGAGATGCGACGCGCGAGCTCTCCCGCACGATCGTGGCTGACGGGTTCATGCCCGACGTGGTAGTCGCCATCGCCCGCGGCGGGCTCCTGCCTGCCGGTGCCATCGCCTACGGCCTGGGAATCAAGAACTGCGGGGCGATCAACGTCGAGTTCTACACCGGCATCGGCACTGTGCTCCCCGATCCCGAGCTTCTTCCTCCCGAGATGGATATGGCCTACCTCGATGGCCGGCGCGTCCTGCTCGTGGATGACGTCGCCGACAGTGGGCGTACGCTCGACCTCGCGGTGCGCCTCCTGACCGATCGAGGCGCGATCGTGCGCAGCGTCGTCATCTACACGAAGCCGACGACGATCATCCGTCCGGACTGGTCGTGGAAAGACACCGACCTGTGGATCGATTTCCCGTGGTCGTGGCAGGGGTCGGTCATCGAGCAGGATGCCGCGGTGAGGGAATCGGCCTGACCCATGGCGATGTCTCTGCCAGAGCTCGCCGACGCGGGTCTGATCGACAGTGGCTGGGCCGATGCGCTCTCCCCGGTCGCCGATCAGATCGCGGGCATCGGGGAGCGCCTGCGGGCCGAGGTCGCGGCGGGGCGGCGCTACCTGCCGGCAGGAGATCGGGTCCTTCGCGCCTTCGCCCGGCCGCTGGCGGACGTGCGGGTCCTCATCGTGGGGCAGGATCCGTACCCGACGCCGGGTCATCCCATCGGTCTCTCGTTCGCTGTCGACGCCCACGTCAGGCCCCTGCCGCGAAGCCTCGCGAACATCTACCGAGAGCTCGACGACGACCTCGGCATCCGGCCTGCTTCCCACGGCGATCTGTCGGCTTGGAGCGATCAGGGCGTCATGCTGCTGAACCGCGTCCTCACGGTGTCGCCGGGCGCTCCCGGCTCGCACCGTGGCTGGGGGTGGGAGGCCGTCACGGAGCACGCGATTCGCACGCTGGCAGCACGCGACCACCCCCTTGTCGCCATCCTGTGGGGGAGGGATGCCGCGGGCCTGCGCTCGCTGCTGGGATCGACTCCGATCATCGAGTCGCCGCATCCCTCGCCCCTGTCTGCAAGCCGCGGATTCTTCGGATCGCGACCCTTTTCCCGTGCCAACGAGCTGCTCGAGCAGCAGGGCGCGGATCCGATCGACTGGCGCGTGGAACCGTCGGCGTAGGCTGATCTCATGCTGGAAGAGGAATACGAGAAGAAGCGGCGGCTTCCCTTCCATCTGCGACGGCGGCCGGAGCCCGAAGGGCCGTTCAGCTACGTCATCCGTGCCGCGGAGGAACGCGACATCCCCGACATTCGGGAGATCTACAACTACTACGTGCGCAACTCCGTCGTGACCTTCGATGAGAAAGTGTGGTCGATCGCCCAGTGGCGCGAGAAGTTCGCGTTTCTGCGCAAACTTGACCTGCCCTTCCTGGTGGCACAGTCACCGTCAGGCCAGATCCTGGGGTACGCGCTCGTCCAGCCTTGGGCAGGGAAGTCGGCTTATCGCTACACCGTGGAGAATTCCATCTACCTCGGTCAGGCAGCTGCTGGAAAGGGGCTCGGGCGGGCCCTGCTCGAGGCGCTCATCGAGGCCTGTCAGCGGAAGGGTATTCGCGAGATCGTCGCAGTCATCAGCGACAAAGGCGCTGAGGCGTCAGTGGCACTCCACGAGCGGCTGGGCTTCACGGAAGTCGGCCGGATGGGCCGCGTCGGCTTCAAGTTCGGGCGGTGGCTGGGAACGATCTACCTCCAGAAGTCGCTCAAGCCGGTGAAGAAGGGGCTCTTCCGTCGCGGCGGTCCTCCGCGGGAGTCTCGCCCGGGGGAGTGATCGAGGGGATCGCCGCCAGGAGCGCCCGCGTGTAGTCAGCCTCCGGTGCGTGCAAGACGCGGGAGGTCTCGCCCCGCTCCACGATCCGTCCGTCCTTCATGACCACCACCCGATCGCACAGGTTCTGCACGACTCCGATGTCGTGGGAGACCATGATGATCGTCATCCCCTCGTCCTGTCTGAGTCGGTCGAACAGACCAAGGATCTGGGCTCTCACCGTGACATCGAGCGCCGACAGCGGCTCGTCACCGACGAGCAGGCGGGGGCGGTGCACGATCGCTCGCGCGAGAGCGATTCGTTGACGCTGACCCCCAGAGAACTCGCGCGGGAACCTGTCGGCCGCCGCGGCATCCAGACCTACCTGTGTGAGGACCTCCCGCACCCGCGCTCGCCGGTCCCCGGTGACGCCAAGCGCCCACAGCGGTTCGCCGACGATGCGCCCCACGCTCATACGAGGATCGAGCGAGGCGTAGGGGTCCTGAAAGACGATGCCGGTCTTCCGACGAAGCCACCGCAGCGATCTCGCCGATGACGACGCGTCTACCTCGCGGCCGTCGATGTGGACCGAACCTGAGGTCGGTCTGTCCAGGCCGAGGAGGAGCCGGACAAGGGTGGATTTGCCCGACCCGGACTCGCCAATGACGCCAAGGGCGTGTCCTTCTTCGAGCGTGAGGTCGACAGCATCCAGCGCCGTTGTGACAGCGGGCTTCGCGAAAAGCCGCGTGGACGGGGTGCGGTGACGTCGGGTGAGACCCTCGGCGCGGACGAACTCGGTGCTCATGCGTCGCTGCCCTCGCCCCGCCACAGCGTCGCGGTAGCGTCCCTGAGCAGTCCCTGGGTGACAGTCGCGCGGGGCTCGCTGAGCAGGCGGGAAACCTCGCCGGCCTCGACGACGCGACCGCGCTCGAGTACCACCGCCTGGGTCGCGATCTGCGCGAGCACTGCAAGGTCGTGAGTAATGAACAGCAGCGACATGTCCTCGTCGGCGGTGAGGCCGCGCAACAGATCGAGGATCTCGGCCTGCACTGTCGCATCGAGCGCCGTCGTCGGTTCGTCGGCGATGAGCAGCCGGGGCCTGCATGCGAGTGCCATGGCGATAGCCACGCGCTGGCGCTGGCCCCCGGAGAGCTGGTGCGGATAGCGCTTGATGATGGCCTCGGGCTCGGGCAGCATCACGCGAGAGGCCTCGGCGATGGCACGCTCCCGAAGCTCGCGGCCTCGCAAGCGCTCGTGGATGCGAACCGACTCTGCGATCTGACGTCCGACTGTCCGGACAGGATTGAGAGCTGTCAGGGGATCTTGGAACACGATTCCGATCTCGTCGCCCCGGAGCTTGGCGAGAGCCCGCTCCTCAAGGCCGAGGATCTCCTGTCCCTGCCACCTGACGCTTCCCGACGCCGTCGCACCTTCGGGCAAGAGGCCCATGATCGCGAGCGCCGTCAGGGACTTGCCTGATCCGGATTCACCGATGAGTCCCACAGCGCCGCCGTTCGGGATCCCGAACGAGACACCGTCGACGACGCGCTCGCCGCCGATCTCGACGGTGAGGCCCTGCACTTCGAGGCTCATGAGACCACCTCGGGCATATGCGTGCGCGACGCACGCGCTGCGCCGGTCCTGGAGACCAGAGTCGGGTCGGATGCCTCTCGGATGCCATCGCCGAGCAGGTTCAGCCCGAGCACCGTCACCGTGATCGCCAGCCCCGGCCAGAGAACGGCGAGCGGGTAAACGGTGAGGTAGTCCTGGAGATCCTGAAGCAGGACTCCCCAGGAGGGCTCGGTCACTGGAGCACCGAACCCGAGGTACGACAACCCTGCTTCGGCGAGCACAGCGACTGCCATCGCCCACGACAGCTGCACGATGAACACCGGTGCGACGTTCGGGAGGAGGTGGCGCCACAGATTCTGCGTCGGGCTGAGGCCGGCCGCAGTTCCTGCGAGCACGAAATCGCTGTGCAGGACGCGTCGCAGCTCGGGTCGCGTGACGCGGGCGATGTTGACGCCGAAGCCGATTCCCACCGACCAGATCACGACCCACAGCGACCCGCCCCACACGGCGGAGATCATCATGGCCACGAGCAGCACGGGGAACGCCACAAGGATGTCGATGAGGACCGCCACCGATTCGCGAACCCAGCGCGTGGTGAGAGCGCCAAGGCTCGCCAGGGCGATTCCGAGCACTGTGGCCACGACCGCCGACCCGGCTGCCACCCAGAGCGTCGTCCCTGCGCCGGCCATCACGAGGCTCAGGATGTCGCGCCCCGCGCCATCCGTACCGAGCAGGTGCGGCCAGCTGGGCGGAAGCCAGCGGTCTTGCACGTTGACCTGCTGCGGATCGAACGGTGTCCATATCCAGGCGATCAGAGCCACCAGGATGATTCCCACGACAACGCAGATCCCGAAGCGTCCCGTCGGCACCGCCCATACGCGACCGAGCCACCGCGCCCGAGTCGGTTGCTGGGGTGTGCGGCGATCGCCATCTGGAGGGGGAGTCACGACGCCTCCCGTTGCCTGGGATCGAGAATCCGGTGGAGCAGGTCGACGAAGAATCCCACGATCAGTACGAAGCCCGTGAGGGCCAGCAACTCGCCCTGCACCTTGGGTAGATCACGTGCGCCAACATCGTCAACCAGCATGCGGCCGATGCCGGGAAGGGAGAAGAGCTGCTCGATGATGACTGCGCCCACGATGATTCCGGCGACCTGGAGCCCGAGGACCGTGATGACCGACAAACCGACGTTCGGCAGGCCGTGCCGGATGAGCGCCGTGGTGCGAGTCAGCCCCTTGGCAGCTGCTGTGCGTACGTAATCCTGTCCGACGGCTTGGAGCGTCGCACTGCGCACGAAGCGAAGCAGCATGGCGCCTTCCACGATCCCGATCGTGACAGCGGGGAGGATCAGCGAGCGCACCGCGGCGGCCGGGTCGTCCCATCCGTTGCGCGGGAACCCCTGCGCCGGCAGCCACCCTAGCCATACGGCGAAGACGACGACAAGCATCATGCCGGCCCACACCACCGGCACAGCCGCGACTGTCTGCGCGCTGACACTCATGATGGTGCCGCGGCGGTGGCCGCGCCAGATCGCGGAGGCCACACCGAGCGGAACGCTGAAGAGAACCGCGATGGTCAGCGAAAGGATGCCGAGGGGCACCGTGACCTGAGCCTTCTCGGCGAGTTCTTCTGCCACCGGGGTGCCGGTCAGTAGCGACGCGCCAAGGTCTCCCCGAAGGACCCCGCCTACCCAGTCGAGATACTGCGCGATCAACGGCTTGTTCAGCCCGAGCTGCTCCCGGATGCCCTCGATCTGCGCAGGCGTGCTGTTTGTGCCCGCGATCAGCTGGGCTACGTCTCCGGGAAGAACACGAAGCGTCACGAAGATGATCGCGCTTGCCACGGCGAGCCCCACCGCGAGCAGCCCGAGCCGGGTCACGACGTACCGGGTCACGGGTCGCTCCGGATGAGCGACACCGCCCGCGCCGCCGGGGCGGGCGCGGGCCGACGCATCACGATGACCCCGTCAGTCTCGCCTCAGCCCGCGATCTTGGCGAGGTTGGCGAGGTTGAGTCGTTCGTTGACGTTGATGGAGGGCATCCCGGTGACGTTCGTTCCGACGGCGACGATGGATGCGCCGTTATAGAGCCAGTCTGCGGCTGCGTCTTCGGAAACGATCCGGGCAGCCTCGGCCAGGAGGGCTGCAGCTTCGGTCTCGTCAGTTGCGGCAAGCGACTCCTGGTAGAGCTCCTGCACCTCGGGGTTGTCGTAGGTGAAGTAGTAGTCGGGGTTCGCCCAGTTCTCGAAGTCGCGGGCTTCGGTGTGCAACACGAAGCTGAGGTCGTAGTCCTTGTTGATGTAGACGTCGTTGATCCAGGTCGGGAAGTCGACGCTGTTCACCGTGAGGGTGATACCTACCTCGTTGAGGTCGGAGACGAGTATCTGCGGGATCGTCGTCGGGTAGAAGGACGGGATCGTGAGCGTCAGATCGAGATCCTCGGCGCCTGCGTCTGCGAGTAGCTGCCGCGCGGCGTCGGGGTCGTACGGTGCGACGTCGGAGAGGTCCTCATAGCCGGGGTCAAGTTCCGGGATCGGGCCGTAGAGAGTCTGGCCCGCGCCGAATGCGTCGGTGAATGCAGAGTGGTCGATCGCCTGACGGATCGCCTGCCGCACGCGCTGATCTGCCAGCGGGCTGCCGGCGGACTGGTTCATCGCGAGCGTGCCTTTGTCGGTCGACTGCCCGAGCACGACCTCGAAACCGCCGTCTGCTTCGATCTGCTCGGTGAAGTTGGCGTCGAACCCCGTGACGACGTCGACCTCGCCGGCCAGTGCCGCGTTCAGGGCAGCCTGCGTTTCGGGGATGTAGTCGAACACCACTTCTGCCGTGGCTGCCGGTTCGCCCCAGTACGCGTCATTGCGGGCGAACGTGATCGAGTCGCCCTGGCGCCACGAGTCGAGCAGGAACGGGCCGGTGCCGTTGGCGGCGGTGGCGTACTCGACGGTGTCGCCCTCCTTGAGGATCAGCCCGGCACGACCGGTCAGGTTCCACAGCAGGCTTGAGTCGGGTTCGGAGAGGGTGAGCGTGATGTCCTGCCCCTCGGCGGTGATCGACGCAATGTTTGCGAGGCGAGCCGAGTCAGCCCATTCCGGGGTGTCGCGGCGAGTGGTGAGCGACCACACGACATCCTGCGGAGTGAGTTCCTGCCCGTCGCCGAAGGTCACACCCTCGCGCAGAGTAAACGTGTACGTCAGCCCATCCGGCGACACGTCGTACTCTTCGGCGAGAACAGGGACGATGTCTTGCTCCGGGGTGCGGCCGACGAGCCCCTGGTAGACGTTGTCGATGAGGATCTGGTCGAGCGCGGCGCCCGCGGTCTGCCGGATGTCGAGGTTCCCCGGTTCCAGAACGAGCCGGATCGCGACAGATGCGTCAGGGTCAGGAGCCCCCGTCGCCGTCGATGCCGGGTCACTGCTTCCGGTGCAGGCTGTCAGAACGAGGGCGCTCGCGGCGAGCAAGGCCGACGCGGCCAGAGCGGTGCGGCGGAACATGGGAGTCCTTTCCGGGGGGCATCCGCTGCGAAGGTGGTGGGCACGCGGAGCACGAAGGGGATCTGCGGTAGATAACTCTAGGGTCCGGTTGCTGTGTTCCCCTCATCGAGAGGCGAACGTGACGTCATCGTTGCCCGGCGCCGCGCAGCTCCATGATGGTCTGAGCGAGTGCAAGCGGAGCCTCTTCCTGCACGTTGTGACCCGTGGGGAGGGTGACGACGACGGCATCGGGCCGGCGCCTCGCGAACTCCGCCGCATCTTCGCTCGTCACGAAGCCTTGTTCGCCGCGGATCAGCGACAGCGGCGCTGTCACGGCGGCGATATCGTTCCATCCCGTCGCCGACAGGATCTCGGAGAGCGCGTCCTGCTGCGCGTCGACCTGGGCGGCAAGCTCGGGCGCTGCCGCGAGGGCCGACGCCAGGTGAGCGAAGTGGTGCTTCCATTCGACGCGTCCGTCTTCGCGTACTCGCGAGTTCAGGTACACCCCGCGTTCGGCCTTCTCGCGGGTCCCCCCACCGAGGCCGAAGGCCAGTGCGCGATCAACCAACTCGTCGCGGCTGGCCCAGTCGGTCGGTCCCGCGAAGAACGCCCGGATCTGCGCAGCCCCTGCGTTGGGATCGATGCCCGGGGTGATGTCGATCATGATCAGTTGCGTCACGAGCTCGGGAACGGATGCCGCCAGCGCAGCACCGGTCAGACCCCCCAGCGAGTGTCCGACGACGAGCTGTGGCGCCGACGTCCACGCCCTGATGCCCGTTGCCACATCCGGAGCGAGGTTCGCCGCGGTATAGGCGGCGTCAGGCCGCCAGGACGAATCGCCGTGGCCGGGGAGGTCGATCGCGAGGGCGGGCAGACCCAGCGCCAGGATCGTCGAGTCCCAGGTGTGGGCGTTGAGGCCCGCGCCGTGGACAAAGGTGACCACTGGCGGTGTGTCGCCGAAGCGGAGGGCGCTCAGGGTGCGTCCGTCGTCGAGAGCGAGGGAAATGCGCTCGACCGG